>NZ_JBTMMT010000048.1:0-55090 GCF_055517075.1 Micromonospora sp. DSM 43699 | reverse complement strand
CCGGGCCGGCATCGGCCGGCCCGGCGAACGCATCGCCGGACGCAAAGCCCGATCTGCCTGCTGCTGACGACGCACCATGCAACACCTCCCTGACCACGAGGTGTTGCGACGACCGGTTGAGTCCGCCTTGGGATCCGCGGTCGGTGTGCAGGATGCAGCCGGCCAGGTCACCGCGTCGGGCGGCGGCGTTGTCCAGTGCGGCGACGGCGAGGCGGGACTTCATTCGTGAGTCGATGGAGTAGCCGACGATGCGGTGGGACCAGACGTCCTTGATCGCGCAGAGGTAGAGCTTGCCCTTGGCGGTGTGATGCTCGGTGATGTCGGCCAGCCACAGCCGGTTCGGGCCGTCGGCGGTGAAGTGCCGCTGAACCAGGTCGTCGTGCACGGGTGGGCCTGGCTTGCCGCCCTTGCCGCGACGCTTGCGCTTGCCGAACGCGCTCCACCAGCCGTTGCCGGAGCAGATCCGCCACGCGGTGCGATCGGCCATCGGTTCCCCGGCGTCACGGGCCTCGTCGACGAGGAACCGGTAGCCGAACTCCGGATCGTCGCGGTGGGCGTCGAACAACGCGTTAGCCCGGTACGCCGCCACCTCATCGGCGTTGGTGACGGGTCGGGCCAGCCACCGGTAGTAAGGCTGACGAGCGATCTTCAATACCCGGCACGTCACCGCCACGGGGATTCCGCCGGCGGCCAGCTCGCTCACGAGCGGGTAGATCCTTTTCCCGGCAGATGCGCCTGCGACAAGTAGGCAGCGGCCCGGCGCAGGACCTCGTTCTCCTGCTCCAACAACCGGATCTGCTTGCGCGCCTCGCGCAGCTCGGCCGACTCGCTGCCGGCCGTCCCGGGGGCGGCTCCGGCGTCGGCCTGGCGCAGCCACTTGAACAAGGTCATCGGGTGCACGCCGAAGTCCTTGGCGATCTGCTCGACCGTCACGCCTGGCTCGCGGTCACGAGCGACCCGCACGACGTCATCGCGGAACTCTCGGGGGTAGGGCTTGGGCACAGCGACATCCTTCCAGCCCGCCACCAGGGCAAGCCATCTCAGATGTCACCTATCGGTGCAGCAGACCCAAACGAACGGCCCTGTCTCACATTCGGTGGTGACGGAGTGTCGCCAGGGTCGTTGACCCTGGCGTGAAGGATGTCGATGGGCTTGTGCGGGCGGTGTTCTCGGGTCTTTCCCCGCTGGTCATAGAGGATGTAGTCGACGAAGGCGAGCGGATCGTGGTGCGGGCGCGGACTCCGTGGGGCACCGCTGTCTGTCCAGTGTGCGGGGTGTCGTCGGGGCGGGTGCACGGGTTTCACCTGCGGACGGTGGCCGACGTGCCAGTCGATGGGCGTCGGGTGGTGGTCCGTGTGCGGGTGCGGCGTCTGGTGTGTCCCACGCGCGGCTGCCGGCAGACCTTCCGTGAGCAGATGCCCGGGGTGCTGGAGCGTTACCAGCGACGCACGGCCCGCCTGTCTCGGCAGGTCAAGGCTGTGGTCAAGGAGTTAGCGGGCCGGGCGGGGGCACGTCTGCTGGCGGTACTGGCCATGGGCCTGTCCCGTCACACGGCCCTGCGCGTCCTGCTGCGTATCCCTTTGCCCACTGGGCGGACGCCCCGTGTGATCGGCGTCGACGACTTCGCTCTGCGCCGGCGGCACCGCTACGCCACCGTGGTGATCGACGCCGAGACCCATGAGCGGATCGACGTGCTGCCCGACCGCACGGTCGACACCCTCGAAGCGTGGCTGCGCGAGCGTCCGGGCGTGCAGGTCGTGTGCCGAGACGGCTCGGCCACCTACGCTGAGGCCATCCGCCGCGCATTGCCCGACGCGGTGCAGGTTGCCGACAGGTGGCACCTGTGGCACAACCTCTGCGAAGCCGCCCTGATTGAGGTGAAGGCCCACAGCACCTGCTGGGCCCCCGTGCTGGACGCACCCATCTACGACGGTCCACGCGCGCAGACGACTCTGGAACGCTGGCACCAGGTCCACCGCCTACTCGACCAGGGCGTGGGCCTGCTGGAGTGCGCCCGTCGCCTGCAGCTGGCCCTGAACACCGTCAAACGCTACGCGCGAGCCGACCGGCCCGAACGGATGCTCCGCGTCCCCAAGTACCGTGCCAGCCTCGTCGACCCTTACCGCGAACACCTACGCAAACGCCGGGCCGAGGACCCCGGCGTCGGCATCAAGCACCTCTTCGAAGAGATCAAGGCCCTCGGTTTCACCGGCTGCCTCAACCTCCTGCACAAGTACATCAACCAAGGCCGCGCGGACGCCGACCGCAGCCACGTCTCCCCCCGCCGGCTCGCCCGGATGATCCTCACCAGGCCCGACACCCTCAAACCCGAACATCGAGACCTACTGGCACGGCTCACCGCCGCTTGCCCCGAGATGACCCACCTGGCCACCGCGGTCGAGGGCTTCGCCCAGCTCCTCACGCCCCAGCCGGGGAACTCCGACAGGCTCTCGTACTGGATCAACGAGGTTCGCGCGGCAGATCTGCCCCATCTGCACGCCTTCGCCCGGGGCCTGGAGCGGGACCGCGACGCCGTGAATGCGGCGCTCACGCTTCCGTACAGCAACGGCCCCACCGAAGGCGTCAACACCAAGACCAAACGGATCGCCCGTCAAATGCACGGACGAGCGGGCTTCGCCCTGCTCCGCCACCGCATCCTCCTCGGATAACAGCACGCACGCTCCGTCACCACCGAATGTGAGACAGGGCCGTTCGTATTACAGTCCCCCGCGCCCCGGCGAAGCCATTCTCTCGGGCCAGAAGACAGTCGAGGTGCGCCGCCGAGTCGCCGCCCGGGAGGGTCCATCCGTCGTCCTGGACGCCAGCTCGCCGGTGTTGGCCTCCGGGCAGGCGAGAGCGCTGCCGACGGCGTGTCAACCAGCGCGGGGAAGGTTGGCTGGTTGCGGTGCCAGCGTGCCTTCAGACTGGTCGCGACGGTCGCGGGAGGGAGATCGCAGTCGGGATTGTGAGCCGGCCCATCGCGACCTTTACGTGACAGCCGGGCGCTGGTGGGCTAGTCTGGCGGTGTCGGGGTCCCGATGCGACGCGTATCTGCGGAGACCGACGCACATGTGTTCCAAGAATTGAGTCGGGCCAAATTTTGGCCAGACGGCAACCCTCGGACGGGGAGCCCCAGCGGCGCTAGCCCTTCGCGGCGCTGTGGGAAACCGCCTACCTACGGGTCGTGCGGCAGTGATCGGTCAGATCGAGAGCCGGCGGAGGCCACTGCCCTGACGGGTCGACATTCAAACGGACTAGTGGAAAGCCCTCCTAAGAGGGCTTTCACTCTCTGGAGGATGTCATGACCGCACTTCCCGCCGATCCCGCGACGCTGGACGCATACGAGGCACTCGTCGCTGTCATTCGCGAGTGGCGTCAGACCGGACGAGTAACGACAACTGCGGGTCTCAAGCCCGCCCTGCAAGAGCGCATGCAGGGCACCTTCTCCGAGCAGGGGCTCGGCTTTCCAACCTTCCGTGAGTTCGTGCAGGCGGCTGCTGAGGAGGGTTACATCCGCTTGGTGCAACTTCCAACGCGGCACTGGATGGCGCTGCTGCCCGAGGAGCCGGTGGAAGCCGTGCTGACGACGGACACCCAGTTGTCAACCACGGCCGCGAAGGCCGCGACGCCCACGATGACCTCCTCGGCCGGCGGTGGCACGGGGGCACCGGGCATGCGGCTGCGATCCGATGTCTGGCAATGCCTCGTCGATTGGGCGCCCGACCATCGGAGGCTCTGGGACAACGGCAACAACAGGGGCATCATGTACCCTGTCGGCCGCGACGGGCGGCCGGCATGGGAATCCTCTCCAGAACGCTTCATCGAAATGCCTTCCGCCGATATGGCCACCCAGATCGCCTGGATGCGTGAGTGGGCAAAGACGCTCACTGACCAGACGACCCGAGACACCCTTCTGGCTAGCCTGGACGACCCCAGTCCTGGACGGTTTCGAAATGAGTTGAACCGCCTCGGACTGTTGTCCGCCTGGCGGGCGGAGTTGCAGCGCAGGGTACTGGACCTCGCCGTCGCCTGGGCACGTCATAACGGCGTCAACGTGAGGGATCTCCTCGATACGCGTACGAGGGCAACCGCAAAACCGTCGGCGAACTCGGAGCTGACCCGACCCACGTCACAAACGGTCATCCCCAAGTCCAACGACGAAACCGCCCAACTGCGTGCGCTGCTTCACTTGGTGATTGACCTTATGCCCCTGGCCGAGCTTGCGAGCCTTCCAATCAAGGCTGAGTACTTGCTGCGTGCGCGCGGCTGAGGCTTGTCATGGGGGTCAACCCGCGTGTGCCTGGTAAACAGGCATGCGATCTCCTCTCAGTCGCTCTGTCGCCAGTCCAGGTTACGCCTGTCGACCGGCCTCCTGGCGAGTTTGTCCTGGCTGGCAAAGCAGGTACCTCGCCCCTCCGGCGGGCAACGCAAAAGCGGACCAAGCCAGGATGGTTGCAGCAGGCATTCGCTGCCTTGAAGGACTACGGATTCGCCTCGCCGACCGCGACGGCAATCCTCGAGCAAGTAGTCAACCGGCCGAGCGCTGCGGGCCAGCTGCGCACCTCGGGCGGCATCATCGAAGTCTGCCAGTCGGCGCTGGTCATCGTGGCTGGCTCTACTGTCTACGTCGAACTCAGCGCCACCATCACCCCCGGTCTACCACCCGAGGTCGCCAGGGTAGACGTTGAGGTGTTTCCTGTGGTGGTGGATCACGACGGTCTTTGCACAGTGGCCGAGCGGCTGGAAACCATGCGGGCGAGGCTCCGCGTGGATCACCACCTTCAGCATCCGGACGCCCCGAGAGAAGTGCTCATCCTGGGCATGCCGACGCCGGGATATCTCGAGACGCCTCCTGATTGGGAGGCAAAACTACGCACCACCGCCGCCGCCGTTGGCCTGCGTCTGTCGATCGTCGCGGCCCCCCGTGAGTTAAGCTCTCAGGCCTTGGCGGAACGAGCCGACCTGGTTGTGGTCATCACCGGACGAGGGGACTGGCGGCTCTCGATCGAGCGGTTTGACCAGCTAGAAAAGCCAGTTGAGCGCATAGGTAGTCCCGGGACGACTTTCCAGAGTCTCCACAGCGATTTCCGTCGACACATCGTCGCTGTGATGTGGGGTGCGGCATTGCCGAGCGGAACAGGACCGATCGACTTGATATCGGGCCAAAGGGTCTACCACCGCAAGGTTCCCGGTGGACGCGGCTTCGACCGCTTCGATGACGGATCCGACTCTCCATGCGCGCATGGGAAGGACGGGTTCGTTGCATGGAGCGGCGACAAAGCATCCAAGGGCATGTCGCGCCGCTACTCGAATTTCCGGCTTCTCCACTGTAACCAGTATCCCAACTGTGGGATGTACGCCGTGGAAGGGACTTAATCATCCGTTTCGAGTTCGACGACCGGACGACGCCCTACACGCCGTCTTCGCCACCGGTGACGCCCTGGTCAAGGCGTCCTTCGCCTCCCGCAGCCGAGAGTACGGTGCCGCTCGATCCCGCAAGCGAGTGACTACTTGGTGTGGGGATTGGTTCAGGCTGTAATTCCTCGGTTGTGACATGTTGGCCGACTGGCCGGTTGATCCATCGTTCGCCTTGGCCGGGTCGCCGGTATGTCGGCTTGTCGTCCTGCGAGGTCCATAGGACGATGTCGATCAACTGAAGGTCTGGCAGGTCGTGGATTTCGGGAACGGTCGGTGTCACGGCATCCCGCAGGGTCGCTATCTCGGCGCGGTGGATGCGAATCCAGATCGCCAAGGCTCGAACGACCTTGTCGATGCGCTCGTGGCGGTCGAGGCCGTGCTGGCGCGCCTTGTTCGAGAAGCCCTCGCGGTTGAAGCCGAACACTTCCGCGACGTGTCCGTCGAGCACTGGGACTGCGTGGGGTCGGTACAGGGCGGCCATCTTGGTTGTCTTGGGTCCCCAGACACCGTGGTACCCGAAGCGGCACAGGTTGACGACCGTGGCTATGCCGTCGTCGTCCATGGTGTGCAGGTCGGTGTCCTCCGGCACGGTGGCGAGTCGGGCGGCGAAGTCGCGTCGGCGGGACCGGGAGAATCCGGCCACGTCTTCGATGTCTACTCGGCCGGCGAGCGCGTTGGCGTAGAGCAGTGACCAGGTGGTGACCTGATCGAATAGCCCGGAGGTACGGGTGCTGCGGGCGGCGAGATGGTAGGTGACCCATCCGCTGCGCGGCTCGGTGCAGAAGGCGAGCACTCGTTGGGCCGCATCTGTCACGGGTACCGGAGCCAGTACGTCACCGTCGAATCCTGCCGCTGCCGGGTCGATGACCATCTCGGGAAGGTCAGTATTCACAGCGACACCGTACGGGCTGGCCCCCTAAAGATCGACGGGCCACCTTGCCGCCAACAGCTGTCGAGGGTAGACACCGTTTGCCAGTCGTCAACTCCGACTCTAGATCTCCAGCGGCGTCGTGTAGCGCGATGTCGACCAGCCGGGCCGGAGCTCCCGGGGTGCTCCACGGGTGCTCGGACGTCGGGGACTGGCATGGACCCCCTCGGACCGGCGTGGAAGTTGGGCCCCTGCCCCCGGTCCCGGGAAGTAGTGATACGCGGCTCGTGGCCCGGCAGGAGGCGTGGAACTGTGGTTATCCGGCCGGACCCAGCAGGATCAAGGGCTAGACACTCGGACCAACTTTGATAGAGTGCTAAATGGATGACTTTACCCACATGGCTGCCGACTACGGATCAGAAGGTTAGGGGTTCGAGTCCCTTCGGGCGCACTTCACGATCAAGGCCGTGACCAGCAGAAACGCCGGTTGCGGCCTTGTTGTTGTCCCAGGATGTGCCGCGATCTTCCATGATGTGGACGGCTGGTGCTCCGTTGGTGCTCCTCTGTTTCGGGGGGGTTGTTTCCCGTTCTGTGCCACAGCTGTCGGTAACGGGTCCGCTGGTGTTCGGGTGGTCCACGCGGGCTGGTGGTTGGGTGGCCGTGACGCGCGCCGCGTCGGTGAGGACCTGAACGCTCGGGGGTGCGTGCGGGAGAATGTCGCCCAGGCTGGCGGTGCGGGCCTGGGTGGTGTCGTGCATCGAGCCGGGGCGTGCCTCGTCGCAGAACGGCAAGCGGCCGGGCGGGTCGCCGCCGTAAGCGCTCGCACCTGCGCGGTGGCCCCGGCCCGGCGCAGCACGCGCTACCGGGCCGGACCGATCGCAGCCCCGAGTCGCCGCGCACATCGCGGCTGCTTCCGGGCGTCGCGGGACAGCATGGGTAACACAGAGCGTGACGGCTCTGCAGGCGCGCGATTAGCTCACCGAAGAGTTGCGGGCTTCCGCGCAGCGGTCGCAGTTGTCGGCGCCGACTGTCGGCCCCAGTAGCCCGCACGGCGGGTGCAGGATCCGCCGACCGGAGCGGGGGTTACGGTGGATAATTAACAGTCCGACGATGAGGCTGCAAATGATCAATGCCCAGGAGTTCGCGCGACGGCTGAGTACTCTCGGAGCTGATGCGTTCACCAGCGACGACGTCGTGGACCTGGCGACCGCGGCCGATGTTCGCATCAGCGCGGACGTCGAGATCGACGCCACCCTGGCGCAGCGCTTGCTCGACCAGATCTCGCCTACCCTGCCGGTCACCGGGGCCCAGATCGCGGCGTCGCAATGGCCGCCACCGGAGTCTTCCCGTCCTGCAGCGCCTTCGGTGTCGTTCTCCAGCCCTGGTGCCGTCGACGGACCGGCTGATCAGCCGACCCGACGCCGCAGTTCTGGGTCTGCGGGTAGCGGTCGGCGACCCGGCTCCCGACGAACTGGCAGGTGACACTGCGGCCCCAGCTTCTTCAGCACAGGGCCGTCGGGGCGGGGTGTGGGCATCGGTCGGGCCCTTCCTGCGCAGGCGAGCGGGTGGGGATGCGTGGCACCGGGGTGATGTCCGGGTCGGGTGAGTCACTGGCTGGTGTTGGTGGTGACTCATAGGTCGCAGCTGGGGAGGTCTTCCTCGTTCTGGGGAACCAGGGGTCTGCTGCACCGATAGGTGACAGTTGCAGTCACGCGGCCTGACTGGCCGGTGGGGTCATGATGGTCTCGTACTCGATAGGGGTCAACCGGGACAGGGATCGTTGGCGTCGGCGGCGGTGGTAGGTACGTTCGATCCAGGTCACGATCGCGGTCCTGAGTTGCTGTCGGGTGGTCCAGGTTCGGCTGTCGAGGACGTTGTTCTGTAGCAGGCCGAAGAACGATTCCATGGCGGCGTTGTCGCCGGCGGCGCCGACTCTGCCCATCGACCCGATCATCTGGTGCTGGTTGAGGGCCTAGACGAACTTCCGGCTTCGAAATTGGGACCCGCGGTCGGTGTGCAGCACGCAGCCGGCCACGTCACCACGGCGGGCTACGGCGTTGTGCAGGGCGTTGACGGCCAGCCTAGATTCATGCGTGCGTCGATGGAGTAGCCGACGATCCGGTTCGACCACACGTCCTTGATCGCGCACAGATACAGCTTGCCCTCACCGGTGCGGTGTTCGGTGATGTCGGCCAGCCACAACCGATTCGGGCCATCCGCGGTGAAGTCGCGGCGCACCAGATCGTCGTGCACCGGCGGACCGACCTTGCCGCCCTTGCCCCGGCGCTTGCGCTTGCTGAACGCGCTGAACCAGCCCATGCCAGAGCAGATCTTCCAGGCGGTGCGCTCGACCATCGGCTGGCCGGCAGCGCGGGCCTCATCGGCCAGGAACCGATATCCGAACTCCGGGTCATCACGGTGGGCGTCGAACAACGCGTCCGCCCGGTACGCCTGCGCCAGGTCGGCGTCGGTGACACGGCGGGCAAGCCACCTGTAGTAAGGCTGACGAGCGATGGTCAATACCCGGCACGTCACCGCCACGGGGATCCCGTCGGCGGCCAGCTCGCTCACGAGCGGGCAGAGCCTTTTCCCGGCAGGTTCGCCTGCGACAGGTAGGCCGCGGCCCGACGCAGGACCTCGTTCTCCTGTTCGAGGAGCTTGATCCGCTCACGGGCCTCCCGCAGCTCGACTGAGTCGCTGCCACTGACGCCAGGCTTGGTCCCGGCGTCGATGTCGGCTTGGCGCAACCACTTGAACAACGTCATCGGATGGACCCCGAAGTCCTTCGCGATCTGCCCGACCGTCACGCCCGGATCACGATCACGGGCCACCCGCACGACATCATCACGGAACTCACGAGGGTAGGGCTTGGGCACAGCGACATCCTTCCAGCCTGCCCACTCGGCAAGCCATCTCAGATGTCACCTGTCGGTGCAGCAGACCCGTTGTTCCCGGAACGTGCGGCGACAGCCCTGGGTCGGGCACACCAGACGACGTATACGTACCCGGAGCACCACCGGCCGGGCATCGACCGGAACGTCCGCGAGGGTCCGCTGGTGATATACCCGTGCACCCGGGCCGTCACGGCCTCGCACCCCGGACACGCCACTGGCCTCTGCGGAGTCCGAGCCCGCACCAGGATTCGCTCGCCCTCGTCCATCACGTCGTCGATCACCAGCGGCAGAGTCCTGAGAACACTGTCTTCGTAAGATCATCGATCTCGCACACAGGTCTCAACGACATCGACTACCTTCGGTCACCACCGAATGTGAGGCAGAGCCGTTCGTTTGACAGACCCCTTACAGGTTGCGTAGCGGTAACGTGGCGGGGTGGTGCAGGACGAGCGGGTGGTGGGGCGGTATCCGTATCCGGGGATCACGCCGGGTGAGTTCGAGGAGTTCGTTGCCGGGGAACTGTTGGGGGCCGCAATGTCCCAGGTTGACGGGCTGGTGGTGAGTACGCATGAGAAGGTCGCCGGGGTGGACGGGATCTACGAGTTTGACGCGACCGCGCGGTACCGGTTCGCCGGGATGGAGTTCGTGGTGGTGGTCGAGGCGAAGTTGCACCGGAACCCGATCAAGCGGGAGTTGGTGCAGGTGTTGCGGCAGAAGGTGCTGAGCGTGGGTGCGCACAAGGGGGTGTTGGTGGCAACCTCGGCGTTCCAGGCGGGGGCCGTCGAGTTCGCCAGGACTCACGGGATCGCGCTGGTCACCGTTGCCGAGGGGCGGTTCGTCTTCACCACTCGGGACACGGGCAAGGCCGCCCGGCCCGCCCTCGTGGCCTGCTACCACGGTGGAGTGGGTGCTCGGGGGATCGTGTTGGCCGCCGACGATGAGGACCACCCGGAGTGTGTCGCGGAGTTCCTGTTGGGTGCCCCAGCGTCTGACTCACGGGCCGACGTGGACGTGGGACGCCCACACCAGCGGGTCGTCGGGGTGGCGGTCGCGTAGGGTGCGGGTAGCGGTGTGCACGGCTGTCGCGATGTCTCCGCCCGCTGCGATCGCCGGGTAGACCAGTTCCGCGAAGTCCACGGCGGGCTGGTCGCCGATCGGCCACAGGGTGCCGATCACGTGCCGGTACCCCGCCAGCTGGAACGCCGATGCCAGGTGGATCACCTCGTCCGCCAGCCGCCCGCCGGGGCGGGCTGTCGAGCACGCGGACAGGAACGCCAGATCGGCGTCCAGGCGCAGGTGTGCAAGGTCCAGCGCGGTGAGTGGGTGGTTGTGGTGGTCGGCCAGCAGAAACAGGCTCTCCGAGGGGTTGGTCAGATCGCTGTTGCCGTGGCAGGCGAAGTGCGCAATCTGCGCCTTTGGCAGGGCCGCGAGGACAGTGTCGCGGGTCGCCGCGGTCCCGCTGACCACGTCAACCGCGCCGGGCAGGTGGGTGCGCACCACCGCCGCCTCCCGCTCTGCGCCGGGCAGCGGCACGTCGTGGCCTGGCGTGCGCGGCATCGCCACGACTAGTGCGCGGTCGGCGCGTGGCCTGGCGGGGTCGGCACCACGCCGTGAGTGCACCAGCGCCCGGAGGGTCGGCGTGGTCGAGCACACCACCCGGTCCACCACGGTGAGCGACCCCGTGCCGTGGTAACCCGCTGCGTGCAGCGGCAGCAGCGAGAGCATGCCGGACGGGCACCACCACAACCGTTCGGCGGCATCCAGGTGGTCGAGCACCGGGCCGGCTACCGCGTCCCAGATCCACTCCAGCGTGCGTATCACCCGGTCGCGCCCGGCGGCCCTGGTCCTGGCCGTCCCGGACCGGGTGTCCTCGACCGCTTGGAGAAAGTCCAGCACCTCCTCCATGACGACCCGGGGCGTGAGCGCGGGCAGCGGAACGGGCGTCACCTCGGCTGCAGCGGACAGGATCAGCGCGTACGACCCGAAGTCGGACACCACGACGACCACGGCGTGCCCCTCGGCAGGCGCGAGGTCGCACACGGTCGGCGGGCGCAGAAACGTGTCGAAACCGGGCAGCGTCCGGATATTCGCGAGCAGCCAGTCGTACCGCGCGGCCAGCCCGCGTCGCGTCGCGACGTCCGTGTCGGGGTCCTCGAAGACCGCGCACAGCTCGGTGAACATCGTCGCGAACGCGGGTTGGCGCTCGGCGAGCGCGGTGAGGTCGGTCCGGCTGTCCAGCGCGTGCCCGAGCAGCAGCCCGCGCCCTTGCTCGAACAGCTCAACCGCCCGCGTCGGCAACCCCGCGCGCACACAGCACGCGGCGGCGTCCGCACCGAGCCCCGCCATACCGTCGATCAACGCCTCGCGGTCGCGCCAGGTAAGGGATCGGGACACGGTCCGCCCCACCAGGTCGACCGCCGTCCCGTACGCCTCGGCGGCCTCCGCCCACCGCCCGTCGGACGCCGCCAACCCGGCCCACTCCGCGGCCGCAGCGGCGCGGACGCGCGGTACACCCACATCGGTCGACGCCGCCTCCCGGACCGCCGCGAGCACGGCCTCCAGATCCGTACCGGTCACGGCGTTGCGTCGGCGCAACACCCTGCCGAGGGAGAGCAGGTGGAGCGGCCGGTCGGAGTGGTCGACGGGGAGTTCTGCCAAGGACTTGCGGGCGCCGTCGACCGCGTCGTCGAGGGTTTCCTGTCGTCCGGTCCGGTCGTGCAGGTCCAGCAACGCCTGCGTGAGGTTCAGCAAGGCGGGTGCGCGTCGCGGATCGCCGGGAGCCAGCGCCTTCACGGCAGCCCGGCACACCTCCAGCGCTTCGTCGAGATCGGCGGGGGCGTCGCCGACGCTGAACCGGGTTAGGAGGATCGCCCCGAGGTTCGACAGGCGCAGCGCGCGACTGGTGTGGTCCGGCGAGGTCGCCTTGACGGCCTGCCGACCGGTGTCGATCGCCTCGTCCAGGTCGGCGCGGTCCTGCCGGCAGTCGAACCGGGTGTAGAGCGCGGATGAGAGGTTGGCCAGCACCATCCCGCGTTCGTAGCTCACGGCGGACATGGCCGACACGGACCGGCGCAGCGCGTCGATCGCCTCGTCCAGGTCGACCTGACCGCTCGTGCGGCGGAACCGGGCCAACAGCGCGCCGCCGAGGTTGCCCAGGTAGACGCCAAGGAGCGGGGTGCCCTTGAGCGCGGCCCCAACGGCGGCACGCCCGGCCTCGACCGCCTCGTCGACGTGCTCGATGCGGTCGGTACGCTCGAACAGCAGGCGGAGGGACATGCAGAGGTTCGACAGGTCGGTGGGCGAGGGCTCGGTGTCCGACGCCATCGCGTCGCGGGTGTACCGGATGGACTCGTCCAAGTCCTCGGGCGCGCCACCGTTCTGGTACCGCTGGGATAGGGCGATCGCCAGCGTGGACCTGCGCCCGGCGAGTTCCGGGTCGTCGGGTGGCGTCGCCTCGATCGCGGCCCGCCCCGCTGCGATGGACGCGCTCAGGTCCTCAGACCGTCCGGAATGGACGAACCGGTCCCGGAGGAGGTCGCACAGGCCCTCCAGGTGCTCGGCCGGTGACTCACCCGCGTCGAGCGCGTCCTGCCGCACTCGCATGGCCCGGTCGAGGTCCGCCAGGTCAGCGGTGCGGATGAACCGGTTCCACAGCAAGTCGGACAGTTCACCCGGATCGGACGCCGCGTCGATCCGGGCGCTCAACCCGGCCTCGTGATCGAGGTAGTTCGCCAGGGTGCGTCGCGTGGTGTCGAGGTTGGTTTTCAACGCCTCGATGTCGGGATGGTCTGGCCACCCGTCGACCGCCGCCTGGCAGGCCACGACGGCGTTCTCCAGGTCCTGCCGACTGCCCAGCCGCTCAGCCCGGGTCAGCAGGGTGATTCCCAGGTTGGACAGGCACGTCGCCTGCATCGGATCGTCCGGCGGGGCGTCCTCGACGGCGGCCTGGCACTCCTCGACCGCCTCGTCTAGGTCGTCCTGGTCGCCGTCGCGGTCGAACTTCGTCATCAGTGCGGTACCGAGGTTCGTGCGCAGGTGCGGGAGTTCGGCGTGCCCGTTCTCGGCGTGGTCGATCGCCCGGCGGAACAGGCGGACAGCCCGGTCCAGGGCGCCCGGATCGGTGTCGGCGTCGCGGTACTGGACGCGGCCGAGCTTGCCGAGCGTCGCGGCGCTGTCCGGTGCGGCGGGCGGGTATTTGTCGAACTGCTCGGCGATCAACGTCGGGACGTGCGCCCGACCGCCCATCCGGTACAGCGGCGCGAGCAGGTCGAGCGCGACCATCATCAGCTCCGTGGCACCCTCGGGCGTGCCATGCGCCTCGACCCTCGACAACAGCAGCAACCCGGCCGTCTGCGTGACCTCCACGTCGTCGAGCGGGTCCGGCACCGCGCACAGCAGGTCGACCAGCTCGTCGAGCACTTCGGGGACGAGCACCTCGTCGGCATCGCGGGTACCACCGAACGCGGTCAGACGCTCGCGCAGGGCGGTGATCAGGTTTGATCGCTCGGTCGCGGAGAACCCGGACCCCATCAGACCGTCGCGGGCCGTCACGAACTCCCGCGCGAGTTCGAGCGCCACAGCGTGCGCGACCTCACCGATGCCACCCGCGAGTCGCACGAGTTCGGCGCGGTCTATGCCGCGCACCCTTGGCGCGGCCCAGCTCACGGTCCGCTCCAGGATCCACAGCTCCATCACGCGGTCGTCCTCGACCACCGCGGCGACCGCTTCCTCGCGGTCGCCGAGGACCTGCTCGACGATGCCCGGTGTGGTCAGCGCCATCGCCCGGATCAAGGCGGTTCGGGCTTCGGCCAGCAGGGCATGCTCGCGGGTCACCTCAAACGCACGGCACAGCACGAACCCCAGGTGCGTCATGCGCCGGGCCAGGTCGACGTCGTCCTCGGCGTCGACCCCGACCGCCTCCCAAGCAGTGTCGAGGACCTCGCGCAGCACGTGCGGGTCCTTGTTATGCCCCGTCAGCTGGTGCAACGCAACAGACAGCGAATACAGGAGGTCGCCGCGCAACGGCTCGTCGTCGGCCAATTCGGCCAGGACCATCCGGCAGGTCGCGATCCCCTCGCGAAGAATGTCCTCGTCCCCGGTCCGGTCGGCCAGGTCCACGAGCGCGTCGGCGAGCACCGCGACCTCACCGAGCCCGGCCTCCGTGACGGCCTCGTCCGCCATCACCTCGACGGCGTCCTGCACAAGGGAGGGGTCTTCGGTCCACCGGTAGAGCACGCGCAGGGTGTTCGCGGCGTTCATGAGCCGGGAGTGCAGGGAAGCGTGCGTGTCCGGCGTCGCGCCCAAGACCCGCGCGTGCGCGGCCAACGACTCGTCCAGCAGCGCGGCTTCCTTGGTGCGCAGGAACAGTTCCCTGAGGAAGACGGCCTGGTTGGCGACAGTCGGGAGCAGATCGGGGTCGGCTGCGATCGCGGCCCGGCCGACGTCGACCGACTCGCGCAACGCCTCGCCGTCGTTCAGGTACTCGTACCGGGCTTCCAGAGACGCAGCCAGGTTCGTCAACGCGAGCCCACGCTCCTCGTCGTTCTCGGCGGCGTCGACGGCGGCTCGCGCGGTCGCGATCGAATCGTTGATCACCGCCTCGTCCCCGGTGCGCATGAACTCGACCCGGAGCGTACCGCTGAGGTTCGCGAGGCGGGCCGCCCCGCCCTCGGTAGGAGATGCCACGTCGGTGCCCGACTCGGCGAGGGTCCGCGCCACGTCGGCCGCCTCGCGCGCCGCCTCCAGGTCGCCGGTCGCGCTGGCGAGTTCGACAAGGGCCGCGTGCAGACTCCGCAGGCACCGGGCGTTCCTCGCCCGGTCGGCGACACCGACGGCCGCGCGGTAAACCCGGACGGCCGCCTCCAGCGCCTCCACATCACCGTGTTCCTCGTACCACTCGTACAGCGCACCGCCCTGCTCGGTGTAGGCGTCCGGGTCGTCGCTGTACCCGAACACAGAGTCGTCCGACTCGGTGCTCTCCGGCGTGTGGTCGAACAACTGGCGCACCTGGTCCGGCAACGAGTCGGGTGCGACCCGGTACACCTCGCCCAAGAACAGCAGGGCGTCCTCCAGGTCCTCCGTTCCCTGCCTCGCGCGGTACCGGAGCAAGTGGAGCCGCCCGATCAGCGTCAGCGCGACTACGTCGACAGGCAGGTCGGGCGTTGACGCAGGTCCGGACACCCGCAGCTGGAGCAGGTTCGCCTCCTCCAGCGCGTCCTCGGTCAGGACTGCGGCGTAATCACCCGTCCGGCGCGCCTCCTCGAACCGCGCCAGGATCGCCTCGACCAACTGTTCCCGCACCCGGACCTCCGTTCACCACCGCTTCCGCGGCACCTTACCGAGTGTCGGTGCCCCATTGTCGAAGCTGTAGATTCCTGTAGGGTGCCAAAACCAGAGCCATTCGCCAGTCATCCATACGTGATTGAACTGAAGCTGGGGTTTCTTCGCGGGAACCGGAGCTGGGAGCGGACATCTTTGATGCTCTCGTCTCTGACGGTTTCCGGGTGATCCTGATGGCTGACGGCGGCTCGATCCGTTCCTCGCGCTTCAGTGAGGAAGATCGAGGCGAGGGGTCCACCGACGGTGGGCGCGGTGAGCCGCCACCGACCTGATGAATGTGGGTCTGCTGCTGGCCGGCCGTGTCGCGGCACGATTGGTGTCGTGGAGCGCGATGTTCATCAGCCGGGCTCGAACTCCCTGAGTGCTCCACGGGTGCTCGGACGTCGGGGAACTGGCATGGACCCCCTCGGAACGATGCGGAAGTTGGGCCCTTGCCCCGATCGCGGGAAGTAGTGCTGCGCGGCTTCTGGTTGCCAGGGGGCGTGGATCTGCGGTTATCCGGCTGGACTCACCAGGAACCAGGCCGCCTGAATCTCGGACCCGGTGAACGTTCATGGCCAACGCACTAGGCAATAGTACGTTTGACGTTATACATCGTGCAACTTACTATGCTCGTCATGCAAGAAGCCACCTTCCTCATCCTCACCGCGCTCGCAGCGCAGCCGCGGCACGGGTACGGGATCATCCAGTCGGTCGAGGCTCTCTCCGAAGGCGAAGTGAAGCTGCGGCCAGGCACGCTCTATGGCGCACTCGACCGTCTCGCCAGCCAGGGACTGATCGTCGTCGAACGCGAAGAGATCATCGACGGGCGGCTGCGCCGCTACTACCAGCTCAGCCACTCTGGAGTGGACGCCCTCGCTGAGCAGGCCCAAAGGCTGCGCAAGCGGGGCGCCGCGGCGGAGGCGCAACTGCGACGCCGGCCGCAGCTCTCGGGTGGTGCCGCGTGACGATGCCACATCGCGTGCTCCTGGCCGCGTTCCCGGCCCGCATCCGCCGCCGCCACGGGGCCGAACTGATCACCACCCTGGCCGAGATGACCGACGGCCGTCCGTCCCACACCGATCGCCTGCGGTTGATCGCCGACGGTGTGCGTGAACGGTTCCGGCTGCCGGCCCGACGGCCACTGGCTGTGCTCACCGTGGCGGCAGCCGTACTGGTCGGCGGAGCGATCGGCCTCGCCGTCGGTTCGCTCGCCGGCGAGCAGACGTACCCGTCGATGCCGGCGACGGCCCCGCTGGCCGCACACATTCTGGGTCCGCAGGCCCAGCCCGACCGGCTCCATCGCGACCGCTTCCACCTGGAGATCACCCACAACCTCGGCGCAGCCGCCACTTCCAGCACGCTTGAACAGCAGGTACACGACATCCACGACCGGCTGGCCGCGACAGGCTGGGACGTCACCGCCGTCGAGCGCTACCGCAGCCTCGACCAGTGGAGCTTCTCGGCGCGCTCCCATGACCTACGAGTCTCGGTCACCGGGTACGCCGACCCCCACCGTCCCATCGAGGTCCTGGGCTATCCGGTACGCCCGGCCACCTACCTCCCCCTGGTCCTCGGTGGCCTCCTGGTCGGGCTGCTCACCGGCTGGCTGGTGGGTGCCGCGATGGCAGACCGGCTGACGGCTTCCCGCCACCGCGTGCCCGCCGTGGTCGTTGGTGCCGTGGGCGTGGCGATCCTCGCCGTGCCGACCGGGAGGCTCTATCAGGGGCTACTCCTCTTGCTGCGTAAGGACAACGGCGCAGGCTTCGACGCACCGATACACGACGCGCTTTCCTGGATGCCCTGGCCGTTGCGCGATCCGACCACGTTCCCGGACACCGTCGTCCCCGGCCTGCGAACGCTCCTGATCGGACTAGCGATCACCGCTCTCGCCGCCGTGACAGCCCACCGCCCCCGCAGCGACGGCCACCCTGTCCCTCTTGAGCTACCGCCTGGCGGGCCGGCCGGGCAGGGTGGCGATGTCCAATAGGTTCAACATCCCAATACGCGAGCCAGGTGGAGGTGCTGTCACTGGTCGGGGGCGTGGCGGCCCGCGACGGCGAGCCGGTCCTGCACGTGCACGCGGTTCTCGGCCGCCCTGACGGCGGCCACGGTGGGCGCCGGGTGCGGTCGACGCTCGAGGCGATCGTCACCGAGGTCGCTCCGGAGCTGACCAAGCGGGTCGATCCAGAGACCGGACTGGCGCTCATCACCGGCCCCGTTCGGTGGCCCGCTTGCCAGCAGGCATCGGCCCCGCCGAAGGCCGCCGAGGTCGCCAGTATCAGCGGCGGACGGTGACCAGGGCGAAAGCGAGGCGGACGGCTCAGGGGCGGCACCGTGGGTCGAGCTGGCGTTGCTCACTCAGTGAGCCTTTCCGCGCAAGGGTGTGATCAACGAAGGTGATTGTTTGGCTGGGCGTGGTCGAAGTGCGGCAGCGCGAGCGCCGCTGCGACGATCTTGCCGATCCGCCATGGATCGAGGCTGACGTTGCGAAGCGCCCTGAACGCGGGTCCCAGCCCGGGCGCCCCGGCGTGCCGTTCACGGCTGAGCAGGTCGGCCAGGCACCGCACGGTCTGCAACGAGCCGTGCCGTGCGGGTTTCGCCGATCGGCCCGCCGAGGTAGGGCACGAGTAGATCCTCACTGCTGGGGCGCGTGAAGGTCAGGTCCGGTCGCTCGCCGGGGTGGTGAGAATGACGTCGATGCCCCGTACGAACAGGTCCTCGTCGACCCACTGGCTCTCGTCGAGGTGCCCCGAGGCGGCGAGCGTGGGATATCTGGCCGGGTTGCTCGTGATCCGCCTTCGTGCCCCGGCCCGCGCCCCCGGGTCGTCGATCTGCCCGGTCCTGCCGCCGGCGCGGCGGCCTGGCATCGACAGGCACCAGCGGTCGGCGGCGGTCCGGGGGCCGAGTGGTGCCGGGCCCGGCGGTCGGCGGGCGAGCCGTCAGGGCTTGGCAGCCGCGATCCCGTCGAGGATGTATGCCACACCGCGCCGGAAGTTGGCGTCCCAGTCGTCCTGGACCATGTCGCCGCGCGCGTTGAGCACCGGGTACCTGTCGCGCTGCTGGTGCAGGTGCTGGTTGACGGTCGCGTAGGTGCTTCACCGAGCCGTTCCGGCACGGCACGGCACGGCACGGCACGGAAACGCTTACGCACCGACGAACACGCCGGATTCGGACTCGGCCCGGCCATCGTGCACAGCATCGTCCGCGCCCACGCCGGGACCCTCGCCCTCGTCGCCCGGCCCGACGGAGGTCTCCTGGTCACGGTCCGGCTCCCGGCACGCCGGCCACCCTCCCGGGCAAGGCGACCGGCCGGCCCGGGTGCCTACGCGTCGGCAGCTCGTGCGGCCGGGGTGCTACGGACCGGTGTGGATCAGCGCCGCCCACACCTCCGGGCGGTCCGGGTGCGCACGTCGTACCCGGTCGATGGCCCGGTCCAGCGCGACGGCCGCACCGTCGGCGTCCAGGCGTCTCCCCGCCCTCAGGCCGGCGTAGACGTCGTCGGCGACCTGGGCCGCCACCCGGTCGGAGACCGCCCACTGGCTGCCGATGACGTGCCGGAAGCCGGCCATCTGCAACGCCGCGGTGAGATGGATTCCCTCGTCGGGCAGGTCCCGACCACCGGCCGCGGTGCGACACGCGGACAGGTAGGCGAGGTCGCAACCGCCGGCCGACTGGCTGCGGGTGGCGAGACGGTCAGCGAGGTCCAGGACGCTGAGCCTGCCGTCGACCAGGCGGAGGGCGGCGGCGCTGGGCCGCTTGAAGTCCTGGTCGCCGTGGCAGGCGAAGTGCGCCCAACTGTGCTGTTCGAGCGCGGTCAGCACGCCCTCGACGGTGGCGCTGCGGCCGGAGAGCACCCGCAGGCCGGGCACGTGCGAGCTGACCGCGCGCAGTTCGTCGCTGACCGCGGGCAGCGGCGCCTGGCCGGGGAGGGTGCCGAGCCCCACCGCGAACGCCTGCGGCGCTCCGTCCGGCGTCGGGGTGGCGCGGGCGCGCAGCAGCGCGGACAGGCTCGGGGTGTAGGACGACACGCAGCGGGCGGCGACCGAGATCCGGCGTCTCGCGGCGAGCGGGGCGCTCGCGCCGAACCGGCCGGCGGCGTGCAGCGGCAGCATCGTCAGCGGCCCGGTCGGGCACCACCACACCCGGTGCCGCCGGTCCGGCCCGCCACCGAGGATCTCGTCGAGGGCCGCGCAGACGGACTCCCCGACGGTGTCCCAGAGCCACCGTTGCAGGGACACCAGCGTCTGGTGCAGCGCGGCCCGTTCGACCGGCCCGCCGCCGCCCTCCACCGCCCGCTGCACCTCGAGGAACGCCGCGGCCCGACGCTGCGCCGTGTCGTGGGACAGCCACGGGAGCGGCACGGCGCGCACCCCGTCGGTGGTGACGATGATCGCGTCGCTGCGCCAGCGCGACGTGTTGACCAGCACCGCCGCCCCGCCCGTGGTAGCGGGCTGGAGGGCGGCGAACGACGGCGGGTGCAGGAAGTTCTCGAAGCCCGGGAGGCGGCGGGCCTCGGCTGCGAGCTGCTCCCAGCGTTCCGCCAACCGGCGGCGGTGACCGGCGTCCTCGGTCTCGACGCGGTGCGGTCCACCCAGCGCGCTGGCCAGCAGGTCGCGGCCCAGTTCCCAGCCGGGACGGGCCGGGAGCTCGACGACCGGGGACGCCCCGGTGCCGTCCAACTCCCGGCGCGTCCGGTCGAGTTCGTCGGCGAGCGCGGGTGCGACCGCGGCCAACGCGGACAGGTCGCTGCGGGTCTGCAGGGCCTGCGACCACAGCACCTGACGGCCCTGCTCCAGCAGTTCCACCGCGCGTTGCGGCTGCCCGGCGGCGAGGGCCCAGGCAGCCGCGTCGCCGGCCAGCCCGGACACCGCGGCCAGCCGTTTCTCCTGCACGGTACGGTCCAGGCCCCGCCACGCCAGCAGCGGCAGCAGACCCACGGCGGTGCCGTACGCCTCCAGGGCCAGCTCCGCGTCACCGGCCTCGGCGGCGGTCTGCGCCCAGGTGCGGGCCGCGGTCATCCGGATCTCGACGGCACCCGCCCGGGAGGCCGACGACGACCGCCACATGCCGACTGCGGCGTCGAGGTCGGCCGGGTCGCGATCGATCAGGTAGCGCACCCGCAGGGCCGTGCCGAGCACGTTGAGGGCCCGTGCCCGGTCCGGGTGGCCGGGCGAGAATCCGGCCAGGGCGGCCATGCCGGTGTCGACGGCGTCGTTGACCCCGGCCGGGTCGCTGCTCATCCGGGCCCGGATGAGCAGCGAGTGGGCCAGGCTGACCAGGTGGCCGGCCCGTTGGGTGCCGGCCGTCGGCGCGTCGACGGCCTCCCGGGAGCTGCGGATCGCCTCGTCCAGGTGCGCCGACGAGTTGCTGCTGAGGCCGTGCATGACCAGCAGGGCACCGTGGGTGGACAGCAGTTGCGCGCGGACCGTGCCGATGCTCGGCAGGTCGGCGACGACCTGCCGGCTGACCCGGACCGCCTCGTGCAGGTCGGCGTCGTCGCCGCCGTCGCGGCTCACCCAGCGTTGCACCAGCGCGATCACCAGCACACCGTTGAGGGCGGCCCGGTCGACGTGCCGTGCGGGCATGGTGGCCACACCCCGGCGGCAGTGCGCGATCGCCTCGTCGATGTCACCCGGGCCACCGGTCCGGACGAACCGCATGACCAGGCAGAGCGCCAGCAACTGGTGGGCGGTGAGCACGTGGTCCGGGTCGGTCGAGCGGTGGACCTCCCGGCTGAGGCGGACGGCCGTGTCGATGTCCGCCAGCTGGCCGAACCTCTCGAAACTGAGCCGGTACACGTTCACGCAGCGGATCAGCACGTCGATCCGTACCGGGTCGTCCTCGTCGACGGCGGCCACCGCGACGTCCGCGTGCCGCTTCGCCATGGACAGGTCCGACACCTCACGCCGCTGTTCGAAACGGAAACCGACGACCATGGCGAGCTGGGCGTTGACGTACGGCCACCACGGATCGTCGGGCGGGGTGAGCGCCGTCGCCCTCCCGGCGGCGGCCACGGCGGCGTCGAGCTGCTTCGGATCCGAGGTGCGGCCCCGCAACATCAGGACGGTGGAGAGCGCGGCGAGCACGTCCACCCGGGACGGATCCGCCGCGAGCAGGTCCCGCGCCACACCCTCGGCCCGGACCAGCAGCGACTCGTCGCCACTGTCGTTGTAGGCGACGATGAGCGGGTCCACCGCATCGATGGACCGCTCGGGCGATGGCACCGGTTCAGTAGATTCGACGGCAGCTCAGGCGTCAACCGACGGGAGTGTCGTACATGGAGCAACGCCGTCTGCTGGCCTCGTTGTGCGCCGCCGTGCCGACCCTGCGGGAACGTGCGGAGGCGGGGGCGTGGAGCGACCTGCTCGACGAACTCCTCGACGAGCTGGCCGCCGGCAAGCCGGTGGTGGAGGTCTGCCGGCAGCTCGGCTGGACGACCGAGACCGAGACCGAGCGCAGCATCGGCGTCGGCCCGTCGGACCACGCCGAGGGCGCCCGGCTGGAGGGTCTCGCGCCGGTGGTGCTCGACGGCGACTACCGCTGCCCGCTGCACCGTTGCTCGCGCCGGGCCCACCGCGACGACCGGGGCCGGGTGCCGCACTGCGCGCTCGCCGACACGGCGATGACGTACCGGTCCGAGCCATGATCGAGGTGCTGCTGGGCGAGGTCGGACGGCGGATCAACGACCGCTGGCTGACCCGGGCGCTCGGCCCGGCCCTGCTGTGGCTCGCGGTGGCCGCCTTCGCCGTGCTGCCGGGGCGTGGTGCCGTCTTCGACGTGCCCGGGGCGGCGTTCGCCGCAGCCGACGCCGTCGACCACCTGCGGGAGCGGGTCGGCCTGGCCCTGGTGGTCGGGGCGCTCGTCGTCGCGGCCGCTGCGGCGGCCGCCGTCTGCGCCCAGGCGGCCGGCAGGGTCGTCCGTCACGTCTGGCTGGGTGCCTGGGTCGGCCCGGCCCGCCGGCTCGCGACCGCGTTGACCGCCCGCCGACGTGCCGCCGCCGCGCGCCGCTTCACCGCGCGGGCACGGGTGGTTCCGGCGGTGTACCTGCCGGCCCGACCCACCTGGATCGGCGACCGGATCCGGCTCGCCGACGACCGGGTGGCCGCGCAGTACGGGCTCCGCCTGGGTCTGATCTGGCCGCGCCTGTGGCTGCTACTCACCCCCGAGGGGCGCACCGACGTGATGCAGGCGCGTGACCGGTTCGACCGGGCCGTCGCCTCGGCCGGCTGGGCGGTGCTCTGTCTCGCGCTGGCCCCGTGGTGGTGGCCGGCGGCGGTGCTCGGCGTGACCCTCGGTGTCGTCTCCTGGCGGCGGGCCCGGTCGGCGGCGGGCCTGTTCGCCGACATCGTGGAGGCGACCGTCGACCTGCGGCACCGCGGCCTGGTCGCCGAGCTGGGTTTCCCTGTCGAACAGGGGCGTCCGCTGCCACCGTCGACCGCTGCCACCGTCAACGACCTGTTACACAAGGGTGCCAGCGGTCACGGGCAGTACGACCGGGCCGGCGCGGAGAGCGAGCCGACGTGGTATCCGCCGTCGTCCGTGACGAGCGACAACCGGGAGCGCCAGCAGCCGGACGACGAGCCGGCACCGTCCGGGTCGAACACCACGTTGACCTGAGGGCTGCCGCCGGTCGCGGTGCGGATGCCGATGATCGTCGCGACGGGGAACGGGCCGTTCTTCGTCAGGGTGGCGGCCCGGACGAGCTGGGTCCGGCTCCGGTCGTCCAGGCGTGGTGCGTCGGCGTTGATCCCGCACAGGAAGCGACGGACGGCGGTGACCGAGGACTTCGTCCGGGCTGACGTCCGGTTCAGGCCACTGCCCACCTTGACGTCGCTGAAGAGACAGGGCCGGGCCAGCGGAAGGAGCTTCTCCAGGTCGATTCGGGTCGGCAGGGGCAGGCCGGGATACCGGGTCGCCCCGGCCGCACCGCCGGTGGGCGTGGCCAGGCCCGGGATGCCCGGCGACAGCCGGGGATAGGACGGTTGCCCGACCAGTCCCGTCGGCAGACCCGACCCGGCCCGGTAGGGCGTGTCCGGGGAGTCGTCGTTGGCGCTGATCAGGCCGACCATCACCGCTATCGCGGCCAGCGCCGCGACGAGCAGACCCCAACCCCGGCCGGCCGGTCGGGGACCGGCCACCGCGGGCGCGGGGACGACGCGGCGTACCGGGTCCGCGCGGGCGTCGTCCGCGCGGGTCGGCTCCGGGCCGGTCGGGGGAGCGGCAGCCCGTTGCGGCGGTGCCGTCGGCGGGGTGCGGCGCATGCTCCGCTCCAGGGCGTCCGACCACTGCTGCGGAGCGGGCCGCAGGTGCGGGGCGGGGTCCAGGCTCCGGCCGGCGAGGGTGACCAGTTGCCGGTCGAGCCGCGGCCGGGCCGCCTCCGGGTCACGGGTCTGCTGGTCACCGGCGAACAGGCGCACCGCGAGCAGGCCGAACTTGTACGCGTCGCTGGCGGGCGTGGCCAGTTCCTCGGCGTCCGCGTCCGGCACGTGCCACTCGGGGGTCTCGGCCTGCGCCAGCACCGAGTCGCCGTGCAGCCGCATCGCGTCGCAGTCGATGAAGTAGCACCGGGGCCGGGAGTCGAGGCTGAACAGCAGGTTGTTCGGTGACAGGTCGCCGACGCAGACGCCGAGCCGGTGCAGCAGGGTCAACGCCTCGCCGGTGTCCCGCAGCAGTTCGAGACGCAGCCGGTCGTCGATGTGCAGCCCACGGTCGAGCAGGTAGTCGTCGCTGTTCAACAGGTACTGCACCTGGGCCAGGACGGTGTCCGGTCCGCGCGGCAGTTGGATGCGGACCCGGAACCGGTCGGGTACCCGTGGCATCAGGAACCCCCGGACCACGCCCTCCTTGCGGACGATCGCGGTGGGCCAGGCGGCGAGACCGAGCAGAGTCTCCGCATCCGGCCCGGCCCCGGCGGCGAGCCGGACGAAGCGGTTCAACGTGGTGACGTCGACGTCGTCGACGAACCGGGTCGCGTACTCCTTGTAGACCCACCGGGGATCCTCGGTGAGGGCGTAGACGGTGCCCTGACCGCCGGTGCCGATCCGGGTACGCGGGCCGAGGGCGGACAGGCTCACCTCGGGCGGCAGCGGGCCGGTCATGACGGCTCGGGCGGCACCGGCCAGACGGCCAGCACCGTGCGGTCGTCGTCCCACGACCCGCCGGTGAAGTCGAGCATCCAGGCGAGCCGGGTCATCGCGGGAGGCGTGGTCAGCGCGTCGCCGAACAGCCGCCCGAGGTTCCCGGTGCCGGGGCCGAGCGGCTCGGCGAAGCCGTCGGTGGCCAGCACCAACACGTCGTCTGCGGCGAGCGTCACCGCCACCGGGTCGACCTCGGCGGGCACCCGGGGCAGGGCAGCGACGCCGTCCGGGAGCAGTTCGTCCTGCGGGTCGGCCGGGTCGGTGAACAGCGGCTCCCAGCCGCCGTCGCGCAGCCGCCAGGCGGCCGAGTCGCCGACCCGGACCAGGTGGGCGACCGCCCGCCCGGGGCCGTCCGGCCGGACCAGGGCGACCACCACGGTGCTGGCCAGCAGCGTCTCGGCCCGATGCGGATCGGTCTCGCCCAGTTGCCGCCCGGCGTACTCCACCAGTGCCCAGCCCGCGCAGCGCAGGAGGTCGTGCCAGTCGACGGTGTCGTCGGCGCGTAGCAGGTAGTCGACGACCGTCCGGCACACCATGGTCGCGCCCAGGTGGGACAGCGGGGCGTTCGAGACCCCGTCGGCCACCACCGCGATCACCGAACCGGCCACCGTGGCCAGCGCGAAGTCATCCTGCCGGGGTACGCCGGACGCCCGGTGGCCGGGCCCGCGCACCGAGGCCCCCCGTACCTCGAAGCCGGCCGCCGCCCAGCCGTCGACCACGGTGTCCGGCCGGTACGGCTGCGTCTGCGGGGCACGGGCCGGCACCTCCGGGCCCGGCACCCCGATCAGCGGCGGCGCCCAGTCGAAGCTCACACCACGTCCACGGCCATCCGGAAGCTGTCCGGCCGCTCCACGACCAGCTCTGCGGTGTCACCCCCGACGGCCTGCCCCGACCTGATGACGCTGCGGGTCAGCGCGGTGCAGAACTCGGCGATCGCGAAGCCCACCTCCACCCCCGGCGTGGCCACGAACGCGAACTCCGGCCGGGTCGCCACGTGCAGAATCGTCTCGGCACGCGCCTCACCGATGCCACACGCGATGATGTTCGGCGCGGTCGGGGTGCGCTCCCGGTCGGTCAACTCGGCGTAGACCGGCTCCCACTGGCCCGGGTCGGTCGGCTGCCCGTCGCTGAGAAAGAACACCGCCGGCCGGTGCACCGCGAAGCCCTCCCGCTTGAGGGCCCGCACGTCGGCCGGGATCCGGTCGATCAGCAGACTGAACGCGACGCCGTAGGCGGTCCCGGCCCGTACCGACAACTGCGGCAGCGCCGTCTCGTTGCGCAGGTCGGACAGGGCCGAGTGGACGATCACGTCCTCGGAGAAGCCGATGATCGAAAACCTGACCTTGGCCGCCGCGAGGGGCTCGCGCAGCAGGGCGTCGTGCAGCGACTGGAGCCCGGCGTTCAGCTCACCCACCACCGGCGTCATGGAGACGGACTCGTCCGCCACCAGGTAGACCGGCAGCACCCGCCCGGCAGTCTCCGCCATGCGCACCCCCAACCGTCGTCAGTGGACGGCTTCAACGTAACACCGTCCGTCTATGTGGCGATGGCGGTCCGCGACGCCCCACCCGGCCGAGCGGCTCAAGCAGGCGTGCCTGGATGGCCGGCTGGACGAGGAGACCTACGCAGCAGCCGAGGCAGAGCTAGACGCGGCGACCGGCTGCCTACGAGACGGATCCGCCACCAACCGCAGCGGGTTCCTGATGTCCCTCAAGCGGCTGCAAGGCCTGGTTGCCGACGTCTCTGAACTGGCCGTCAGGCTGGCGATGATCATCACGGCCGCGCGAGGCATAGCGTGACAACGCACTCCACCCACAACGTCGCCCAAGGCAGCGCCTTCGTCGGCGCACAAGCGGGCGTCATCACGGGCGGCGTCCGACCTTCCACCTGGCGCTGAACAGCGGCGAGACGATCACCATGCAAGTAACCGGGACCGACACCGAACCGACCGCACCAAACGAGGACCCCGGCCCAGTCACCGAACTGACCATCGACGCCTCGGGACTCCGCCAAACCCTGCACGTGCTGGAGGGCGTCGCGGCAGAGGGCAGGGACTGGGTACGACTCCACCGAGAGCAGGCCGACGACCGGCTCGCCGAGCTCTCCCGCCGCACCAGCGACCTACTCGACTATGGCACCAGACCAGCCAACGACCGAAGCGCTGGCAGTGCAGGCGACTGCTGACCGCTTGGACGAGCCGGGCGCGAGAGGGATCCCTAGGCCTACTGCCATTCCTGGCTGGGGTGCTCGGCGGGTGCTCATATACTCCGGCCCAAATCCGACAATGGCCCCTTAAGGGGTCGTCGATAAGAAGTGACGTCTGGCTATTTTCCCAGTTCAGATGGTGGGCCGGAGGTACCACCATGCGAACCACACCGCCACTATCGCCGGTGACCCGCTACCGCTGACTTTGCCCAGCTCACGCGGGTCGGGCGGTGCCCGATGAACCCGAACCGACCGACCGAACCGCCGGTGCGGTTCGCCGACGCGGAAGAGATCAACCCGTTCCAACTCCTTCTCGATCTTCATTACCATGCCGTGGCTCGGACGCCGGAATCCGGACGCGTTGCCGTCCTGGCGGAGCTGGCGTTGTCCGCTGCGGTGGTGTCCTGGTGGACGCGCTGGCAACCCACGATGATCCACACCGCGCTGCGGGCGGGCGCGGACCTGACGGACATCGCGAAAGCGACCGGTCTCGACGCGGGCGAAGTCGTCGACCGGTGGCGGCGATGGGCCGATGTCCAGACGCGGCTGGACATCGGCGGACGCCCCTCCGTGGACCCCGTCGAGGTCCGGGCCATCGAGCGTCGGCTCGGGCTGGGGGTGGTTCGGTGACGCCGACCCGGCTGGCCCGAGACGTGAGCACGGTGGCGGTGGCCGGGATTGCTGCCTGGTCGTCGTGGAGTCACATGGTCGCCGTGGCGTTGAGGTTCGGAGAGCGTCCCGAGGTCGCCTACGTGCTGCCGCTGTCGGTCGACGGAATGCTCGTCGTCGCGTCGGCGGCCATGGTCGAGGACAAACGCGCCGGCCGGAAGGTGCGCTGGTCGGCCCGGACGGCTTTCGCGGTCGGGGTGGCGGCCAGCGTGGCGGCGAACATCGCCGCCGCCGAGCCAAGCCCTGGAGCACGCATCGTCGCCGCCTGGCCGGCGGTAGCGTTGCTGCTGGTCGTGGAGATGCTGACCAAATCGCAGCCGACCCCACGCGACACCCACCACGTGTCTGACCCCGCCCGCCAGCAGCAGGAGCCGCCAGCCTCCGACACCACGGCTGCGCCACCGAAGCCGCACCCACCAGACATCTCTACATCGGAGGCGATAGAAGCGAAGCCGGCTGGCAGCGCCGACGGTCTGACCACGAATCAAGTACCGGCGTCGGCGCGTCGGCACACGACGCGACATGCCCGGACGGCGGATGTCGTGGCCCAGCTGCATGCCGAGCACCCGCAGGCCAGTCTGGCGGAGTTGGCCATGGCCGCTGGTGTGACCGAACGTCATGTCCGACGCCTTGTTACCGGTAGATCTCGAAACGCAGGGCAACGAACATCTGATTCTTGAGGGTTGATGGCACACGGTGCCGCGACATCGCATCGATCGACGCGAAGGCTCGTTACGTAGGACGTGACCAAAGTTCACCCCTTCCCGAGCGATGTGGCTAAATTCGTCATGGCGATCCGTACGGATCTCGGTATGACTCAGGCGGCGTTCGGCGCGATGACAGGCCGGTCCGTGCAGAGCATTCGTCAGTACGAGCACGGCCTGCGTCGTCCACCCGCCATCTTCTTCCACGACCTGATCGAGGCCGCACCCGAGTGCCGACTTCGATTCAACGACATCGCTTTCACCTTCAGCTACCGCCCCATCGACTCGGCGGACCCGGCGCGCTACACGTCCATCCATGACTTCTTCACCGGCATCCGAGTTCTCAACGGTCGCAGCCGGGCCGGGTTCGCGGCGATCCTGTCCGTCTCCGCGCCGCACATCACCGCAGTTGAACACGGAGCCAAACCGGAACCGGATATCGTCCAGCGTCTCACCCGCCGCTTCCTACGGCCCACCTACCGCTACGCGGACGTTGTTCGACGGTTCCGCACCCTCCGCCCCAGCACACGCGACCTGCGCTTGCGCCGCAGGTTTCAACAACTTCGCAGTCCACAGACGGACGAGAAGCAACGCGGTCAACTCCGTGCGGACCTCATCCGAGACAACGCAGACCTGGCCCGCCAACTGGCGAACCGGGAGGCGCGGCGCCTCACCCAGCCGGGTGATGCCGCCGAAGCATGGACGATTGCGCTGGTCAAGGCCGTAGACGGGCACGATCCTCTCCGCGGCGACTTCGTCCCCTACCTACGGAAGCGCATCTTCGGCGAGATACGGCAACAAGCCGGATGTGAATGGCAGTCCGGAACCGCCAAAGCACTACGCGGCATCGCCACCCGCGTCTGTCGGGCCCGGGACGACCTGCGTCAACAGCTTCGACGCGAACCCACCGCGCCCGAGATCGCCAGGCACCTCGCGATGCCGGTTTCCACGATCACCGACGCGCTGACCGCGCTCTCTGTCCGCCACGCGCAGCCTCTGGACAACGACATCGCCGCGCCCGCCCCGCGAACTGCAACCATGAGCTTCTCGACCACGATGCGCCAGCGCCTCGAGCTGCTTGACGAGCACCTCCGCGCCGCCATCGAACTACGGTTCCGCCACGGGCTCGACCTTGCCGAGATCGCCGACCGCATCGGCGGCGACGCCCACACCGTGGACAGCATGCTCAAAGCAGCCCTGCTTCAGCTGCGCGAACTCCACCCGCTCGGACCGCACGGTTACCGTCCGCTACGGCCAAGAATGCTCTACTGATCCGACCGCCGGCGGCCAGTACTGAGCGGTCGTCGCGGAGGCACCATCGAAGAAAGGAAGGCCGGACACGGCATCCTGGTCACCACCTCGTGGTTCACGCCGCGCTCCTGACGAATCGAACTCATCGACGGCAACCGCCTCACCTGCCTGATCAAAGAGCACATCGGCAAGGACATACTGACCGGAATCAAGCGCCTGCGGACCGCGACAACAGGACCAGAAGGTGCCAGCGCAGCAACCGCCAGTAGCTGAGGCAGGCGAGGGAACGGCAGCCTGAATCGAGCAGTCGCATCAGGGCGTGGTGAACGGCACGCCTTGTCGCCGACAGGGCGCTGCTCTTGGTCCGACTGTCAGGGGTTGTCCCTCCTCCCCGCCGTGACCGAAGAACGGCTCGGGAACAGCGTTCAGCGGCATAGCGGCAAGCTCATTTGGTGACGGGAAGTACGCATTGCGCGTGGGCGAAGACCGTTTCAGCCGTTGACCACTGGATCCAACAAAGGGCTGGGTGCACCGTGCCAAGTGATGGCTAGTACATCTCGGGCGCGGGTCGCGGCAACGAACAGCAGCGACCGGGCCTTGCGTTGCTCGAGCTCGTACCGCTGCGGGTCGGACCGGCGGTAGCGTTCGATGTAGGGACGTGGGATCGCGCCCTTGCGCACTCCGATGATCGCCAGCCGCTGATACTCAAGGCCCTTGAATCGGTGCATCGTCCCCACGTGAATCTCGCCGTCACCACGCGGCCCGTCCTTAGTGAGCTCGGCGCAGGTCAGGCCGCCCTGTTTCTCCAGGTAATCGATGACCTGGGTCAGCTGTTCGTGATCCGCGACCGCGACCGCGACGTGGCCGGACGGGTCTTGGCGGGCGCCATCGTCGTCCGTCGAGAGTTCGTCGCGCCATCCCTGTAGCAGGGTTCCGACGCCGGCCAGTTCGCCCGGCCAGTTCTGATATCCCAGGAAGGTCGGTTTGGGGCCGTGCAGCACAGACCGGTATCCGGAGAGGTTGTCGATGCCGTCGTCGAGATCGTCGTAGACGGTCTTGTTGCCCTCAGCGATCCGGAGGGCGTGTACCAGGATCTCGCGGGTGGTGCGGTAGCTGAGTGTCAACCGACGTGAGCGGCCCCGAATGTTGATGCCCAGGGCACCCAAAGAGACCTGGTGATCATAGATCCGCTGGTGGGTGTCGCCGGCGATGAAGAGATCATTCGGGCCTGACTCAACCATGGCGCGCAACATCTTCCAGTGAGCGGCGCGCAGGTCCTGGGCTTCGTCGACGACGACGTACCGGTATCGGTACACGAAAGGCCGAGAGCCGGAGCTGTCGTCAGCCGTCGCAGGCGAGCTCCGGTACCGCTCCGCTGCGACGGCGCGTTCGATCTCGAAGCGGGCGGCGCGTTCGGCAGCCTGGCCCCAGGTCTCGGCACCGAGCTTGTCCAGACGAGCGGCGAACTGCTCGATTAGCTTCCAGATCTGGCTGCGTTCTGGGCGGGTGAGCGCGCGGCCACGCCCGCCCCGTCGGGCGCTGAAGTAGTCCGACCGGCTTGTCAGTGCCTGGCCGAGAATAACTTGCTCCCATTCGTCGAGGAGAAAGTCGGCCTCCCAGCGCTTTTCGTCGAGTTCGAGAAGGAGCTGCCGCATCTCGATCATGGCTGCCTGATCGCTGATGCGCTTGCGCCGGTTGCGCTGGTCGGTGTTCTCACCGATGACGCGGGCGGCAAGCTGGTCGATGTGCATGACGTCAACCCTCGCCAGCAGCTCCGGTTCGCTTATCAGGGAGGTGAGGCGGAGCCGCAGGTCGGCAGCGAGGTTGGCGGTGAAGGTTGTGAGCAGAATCTGCACGCCGTCGTCGGTCAGCTGCTCGACGAGATACTTGACCCGGTGCAGAGCGACGACGGTCTTGCCGGTGCCCGGACCGCCGGAGACGCGGGCCGGGCCGGTGTATTCACGCCGCGCGGTTTTGGCCTGGGTCGGATGCAGGTAGTGCTTCCAGCTACGGAAACTGCCCTCGTCTAGGGCAGCCTGCACGTCGTCGTCGATCGACGAGACATTCGTTCGGCTGACCGCAGTGGAGATGTCGGCGAGGTCCGGCTCAGTTGGCAGTTTCACTGGGCGGGTAACCTCTTCGAGTACTGAGTCGATGCTCATCCCTGCCGCAAGTCCGTAGAGCACGTCCTTGGACAGCAGCGGTGCACCCGAGACGAGTCGGTCGAGTTCCTCATCAGTAGTGACAGCCAAGGCCAAGTCGATGAGCTGCTCGGCAACGCCGAGGTCGCGGAGCTGGTCGGCCGTGTAGGCACCGAGTAGGGGCGGCCGGTCTGGAACCTGATCGGGCTCTCGAATGGGAGCCGGCGTTGGAGCTACATCATCGGGCTCGGCCGGGGTGAGCGTGATCCCGGCACGCTGCAGGGAGCTGTCGCCCATCACGGCGAGATCGACGAACTCCAACTCTCCGGTGACGCGGTTGACCGCGACCTGGAGTTCGTCGTACACGTCCTTACGATGTCGGACCGCGATGATCAGCCAGTGCTGGCGGCCACGCTCGTCGGTCTCGACCGGAATGAGCAGTGCCCGATACGACTGGTTGATCTTGGCGCGGTGGATGCGGGAGTCGCCTTTGAGCTTCTTCAGGTCCAGGCCGGGCTGATCCGGGTTCTTCCGAAACCGGTGACAGAAGTCGTAGAACAGTCCCTTGACCGTCCGGTCGAGCTTGTAGAGCTCTTCCTCGGCCTTGTAGTGCAGGCTGAGTCGCGCGGTCATGACTCGGAGTCTTCCATGTCGGGCAGCAGGTCTTCGAGTTCGTCGAGGTGTTGGAGCCACTCGGCCGCGGTTCGCATCATCCAGCCTTCCTCGGCGTATGCCTCGTTCCGGTGTCGTGCGTCGGTGTCATCACCGTGCAGGGCCACTACTGCGATCTTGAAGTTTGGCAGGAGCCAGGCGAAGTCGACCTGCCAGCGGCCGGCACCGAGTTCGTAGCCGAACACGGGTGCGCGTTTGCCCCGGTCGGCCAGCCTGCGGGCGAGGACACCGAGATCACCGCCGTGTTCCGGCTCATCGTCGAGGATCTCCAGGATCTCGTCGTCCCACTGGTGGTCCCGTGGTCCGGACGTCACCGCAGCGGGTTTGTCGACGCTGACCGTCGGCTTCGGCAGCGGCGGGCTGTTCAGCGAGTCGAGTTCACCGACGCCACCGCAGACGAGGAGGGTGTCAAGGTCGAGTTCGGCGGCGGTACTGTAGGCAAGTTGGACTCCGTCACCGCCGGCGTACGCGAGGAACTGGGTGAGGTTCGTCCAGTAGAGCCACGAGCGCCAGCGCCGCCAGTGGCCATCGCCGGTGAGTGCGGCGTCACGGTCGTCGAGAGCCGCGAGCGCCGTCCAGCGCGGGTGGTCCGGATCCTTGGCGTCGAGGGTGACGATGATCGGCAGCCCGCACTGATCGTGCGCCCGGAAAGCATGCAGCGTGGCGTCCGGGTCCCCGGCAGGCGGGGGCTGTTTGGGTTGACCAGCAGTGAGCCCGTTGAGTTCGGCACGGAGTGTCCGGGCCAGTTCCCGGCGATCGGTCGTCGCCGTTAGTAGAGCAGTTCCTGGCTCGGCCAGCAGTCCGGTCACCATGGCGCCCACCGCTGACGCCCACCGCTGCTCGTCGGGGTCTCGCAGGTAGGCGATCAGAGAGCTCACCGGATTGGTGTAGATCATGCCGGTCAGCTGGGCCCGGTTGCCGTCGAACTCCTCGTAAGCGTCTTTGGCCTGCTCCTGCGCCGTTCCTGAGTACGGCGGCCAGACCGGCCGGGTGGAGGTCGGCCGCTGCTCGAACAGCTCGATGTCGGACCAGGTGACCTGGAAGACACGGTGGCCCTCGGCGCGCAGGACGGTCCGCTGCCGGGCGTCCGACGCGATGCGGTTGTGCTCAGGGGTGGCGTGGAACCGGAAGCCTTCCAGGTAGACGGTGACACTCTGGCTGGGACCGTCCACCCGATTGAAGGTGAAGTCAGTCCTGGTCCGGCGCAGCTGCTGCTGGGCAGTCATCCGCCAGTGGACCAGGTCGGTGCCGCGGGCAAAGCGCAGGTGTCCGCTGGCATGGCCGTCCTCGTCGAGCGATACGTCGTCGGTAACCGACACCCAGCCGCGCATCAGGTCGAGGAAGCGCTGTTCGAGGTCGGATTCGAGCTGGCCGTCCAGTCCGATCTTCCGGGTGTTGGCAACCGGTTCGATCTCCCATCCGTCGTCGAAGAGCAGCGAGCTGATCATCCGGAGCGCGGTGTTGCGGGAGACAAGGTCCTGCTGCGGTTCGGGGGTATACCGGTGCAGGCAGCGATGGCAGGCCCGGCGCTGCTCGTCCTTGCACTTGCAGTCGAGCAGCGCGGCGTATGCCTTCAAGAGCACCTTCTGGAAGTCTTCGGCTTTGGTGAGCCGGTCCAGGTAGCCGGTGCCTCCCGGAAGCCGGTCGTAGAGAACCAGGAACCAGCGGCGTTCCCCGCTCGCCTGGTCCGGCATGGAGGCGACGGTGGTGTCCAGGTGCTGCGGGTCGCCACCGAAGTGCAGGTCCACGCCCATCCGCAGCGCCGCCCGGAAGGAGTGCACCCGGGTGTCGACGTCGGCAGCCGCAGCCGGAAGGAGGATGCGTAGCGCCTCTGTCCGCAACTGGTGGGCGAGCAGGACCTTCTCCTGGGTGATGTTGTCCGGCTTGCCCCGGCGCAGCGGGCACCATGGGCGGTGATTCTTCAGCTGCGGGTTACGTGCCTGGGAGGAGCTGAGAGCGTCCGATTCGAGATTGAAGACCGGCTGGCCGTCCGCACTCGTTGCCCCGCATCCGGTGCAGACGTGGAACGGATTAATCCGTACGGTGTGCCCGGCGAAGTCGTCCCGCGGCGGCGCGTCATAGCGGGCCGGCCCGACGTTGATGCGCCGGATCATCGCGCGCCGGCAGTAGTCGACGCCGAACGTCTGGTGCGCGTGCCGCCACGAACCGGGGGCGATCTCGTCGTCGGGGAAGTCGACCGCGTCAACGACGGTGTAGAAGCGACGGTCGCGTTCGTCCTTGTCGTCCCGGATCCGGGCGTCTTCCCGCAGGTCACGCGAAGTCACGGTCGACGGCTCGACGATCTGGAAGAGGCAGCCGTCGTCGGCGATGTAGGTGCTGTCGCAGCGGGGGCAGGCAGACCGGTCGTGCACGGCGTCTTCCGTGCGGACGTACCCGCAACCCGGGCAGACGCGCCAGTGATGCCACTCGGGCCGGCCAGACGTGATGATGTCGATGCCGGTGATCTGGTGGCGGTAGCCGTTGACGTAGAAGGTGTTGCCGGGGGCGAACTCCTCCAGGGCGTATCGGCGGGGCCGCTGGTAGCTCACCGGTTTCGACTTGTACCGGGACGTCTTGCCGTCCTTCGGGCTCACACCGTCCGGCCCGTACAGCGTGGCGTTGAGTGTGGTGACCGTGTCGACCAGAGCGTAGTTGGGCAGCAGGCCCAGATCGCACAACGCGCCCTGCGCCGTGGTGTTCCCGAGGTCCATCAGCCGTTTGCCGAGCGCACGCCGCTCGGCATCCAACATCGCCTTCTCATCCGCCTCGTCAGGGTCGGAGTCGTGCAGCTCGTCGTAGGCCTCGCTGATCGTCCGGATCCGGGCCCGCAGTCCTTCGTCCTGGCGTCGCCACTCCCGCTCGGCTTCCTCCAGCGCCGCCCGCAGGCCGTGTGACGCGTACTCGATAAGATCTTTACGTGCATCTTCGGTGACACCGCGTGGCAACAGGTCAGCGCCGTCGTCGCGGGGAAACAGCCGAAGGAACCCCGCCACGAGTTCGGCAGCTTGGGTGACGGCGACCTCGATCAGGTCAACCAGATATCCGGACGGTCCGAATAGCGCGTTCACCCGGTCCGGCAGCGCCCGCAGTACGACGCCGTCAGGGCGGGTAAGGCGGCCGGTCGCGGCCAAATCGAGAAGGTGGGCGAGGTACTGCCGGCGCAGGATCTCCACCGCAGACAGGTAACAGCCCGGCGGCACGATCATCCCGGCGATGAGTTCCTTCGGCTGATCCAGGAAATACAGGTCGCGCCGGGAGCGGTCGGCGATGGTCAGCAGGAACGCGTTGCCGGTACGCCGTCCGGCACGTCCGGTCTGTTGGGCGTAGCCGGCCGGGCGCCGGGGCAGCGCGGCAAGTACCACAGCGGAGAGGTCCCCGATGTCGATACCCATCTCCAGCGTTGGCGTGCAGGACAGGACGTTCGGGTTCTTGAACGCCACTACGCCCGTCTCGTCGGGCTTGCGGCCCTGCTTGAACGCCTGCTCGACCCGTTCCCGCTGTTGGCGGGTAAGCATGCCTGTGTGTTCGGCGGTGTTCACCTGATAGGTGCCCGCCTGCCGGTAGAGCCGGCGGTAGTAGTCCTGGGTGTAGTCACGGTCACGCTGGTGGCGCCCGAGTTCCATCGGCCGGTTGCCGGCGATCAGGCGGCCAGTGCGGCACCGATAGGCCGGGCACCGCTGGCCGTGCCACTGGTCGAGCAGTAACGGATGCACCGTCTGCTCCCAGAAACAGACAGGGCAACGTACGAAAGCCTCCCGCACCTGGCCGTCGTCCAGCAGCAGGGCTTCGACGTTGCCCGGCTGCAGGCCGTAGATGCGGGCGGAGGAATCATTCGGGGTACGAACCGACAACAGCCCAGCCGAGGCCAGCTCAGGCAGCAGCCGATACCAGAACTCCGGGATGACCTCCCGTGCCAGCCCGAGAGTGCGTCCCGCCCACCGCTCGTACCAGGACAGCCGGCCGGAGGCCACATCGAAGTCACTGCCGTTCTTCGGCGCCGCGAGTAGGAACTTCGGTGCCGCGACCCGGTTCGGAAACGCTCGCATGCCCTGCGGACGCTGTCCCCAGATGAAGTACCGGCTCGTCCCGGCCTCGTCGATGTACTTGCTCAGCCACTTGTGCGAGACAGCGCCGCGGCTGCGAAGCCGTTCCAGAAATACCCGGACGAAACCCAGGTAGGTGGCGTCGTCGGCCTCCATGATCGGCAGGCCGTCCCGGCCCAGATCGAGGTGGATCTCCTTGACCATTGCCGTAATGGCGCCCGGATCGGCGAGGTGGATGTGCGCCGCCGCAGTGCGGGTGAGCTCCAACGTGCGGCCGTTGCGGGAGCGGAACCCGAACTCCATCAGCGTCTCGAACGCCAGCCGCTGCCCGATCAACTGCCAGGTTGCGATATCGCCACCACGCCCACGGCCGGACAGCAGGCGGTCTACACCGAGCAGGCCATGCAGATCTGGAGGTACGACCGCAGCGAGGGTCTGCGGATCGGTCGTCGCCGACACCACGTCGGCGATCAGGTCGTTCAGAGCGGTGGCGGACTCCTGACGCAGGTGCGCGGCGAGCAACGCCCGCAGAGAGAAGGTGTACGACCGGTTCGCCACGAAACCGGCCCGATGCGCCGCGTCCTGGACCGAGTCGTTGAACATGAGGGTCTTGTCCTCGAACGCCCTCTTGTCCAGCTCCCCAGCGGTGAACAGCTGCGTGATCGCCGCTGCCGCCAGCGCTGCCGCACCGGTACCGAGGAAGCGGATGGCGTTGCGCTCACCGCACGCCGGGCACCAGTCCTCCGCTGCGGCCGTGTTGGCCGTCGAACCAAGGTTGACCAGTAGGAACGTCGAGTCCCGTGCGGTCAGCGCGGGTTGCCCTTCGTCGTTGTAGTCGGAGCCCGGGTCCGGTAGCCGCAGCCGCTGCCGGACGGCGTCCAGCACCATCAGCGTCCCGCCAGAACCGTGTGCCGCCGACGGTGCTCCGACGCGCTGGCCGGCGTCGCGCATCGTGTTGCGGCCAGCGCCCTCGGCGGCCTCCCGGTCGGTGGCCGCGATCAGGTAGCGGATCCGGACCTTGTCCTGCCCCGTCGATGCCCGGCGGATCTTATAGCTGTCGAACTGGACATCCCAGTCGTCGCTCTCCGGCGAGAAGACCGCCCAGCCGGAGCGACCACACTCCCGGCAGTAGACCGCCGGCAGGAACAGGTTCGCGGCCTGCCCGGCGGTCGCGGTCGTCACGGGTACCGTCACCACGCCCTGATCGGTGCCGGGATCGCGGGTTCCGGCGACGTCCCACCGGAACTCCGCCTTCGGCCACGGCAACACTCCACGCAGCAGCCGGGTCACCGCGCGAGCCCACTGGTGCACCTCGACATGCACGAACGGCCGGAGCTCGCCGGGCGGAGACTGAGGATCACGGGCGTACGAGAGCAGCGCCACGAACCTGGCCAGCGCCGCAGCGGCCTTCTCCGGCTGCCGAGTGATCGCCGACGACCAGCTCTGCGCGCCGGCACGCCACATCAGCCGTAGCACGTCCGGGCCACTCTTCACATCGCCCTCGAGAGCGATGAGCAGCGCCTTGGTGAATAGGTGCCGTTTGAGTCGCCTTCCGAGCTCGATCTGATCCAGATCGTCGACACCGGTCACAGCATGCGCCAGCAGCAGGAGCGCATCGTCGCCGCTGGTGGGGTCCGGCAGAGCGAGCAGCTCGTCCGGCGTCGGGGTCGGCAGGATCACCTCCTCGTTCGGTAGCTCCCCGATATCGCGCAGTGGGATGAACTCGTCGATGGTAAGGCGATCCTCACCGACGATCGCCTTAGCGGTGAACGGGGTGCCGAACACCGCTGTCGCCACCTTCAGCAGATCCTCGGTGGCTCGCTCGTCGGACGCCGAAGCGAGCGTCGCCGAGGTGGCCACCGGGCAGATCGGGCCCAGCGGGCGGCCTTCCTCGGCAGCGTCCACGACGGACGCGAGCCGGCGCAGCAACATCGCGACGTCGGTACCCTGCGCGCCGTCGTAGGTGTGGAACTCGTCCACCACCACGTAGCGAAGGTCCGCGTCCTGCCACAGCGGCGCGTCGTCGACCCGCTGAAGGAGCAGGTCGAGCATCTTGTAGTTGGTGATCAGGATGTCCGGCGGGGTCAGCTGCATGTCCTGCCGCCGGGTGTAGACCCGTTCGTACTGGATCGCGGCCCGGTCACCGATGTAGAGGCCGGCCGTCACCGTGCCCAGCTCGTCGCGGTGCCCGAGAAGCAGCTCGTTGATCCGCTGCGCCTGGTCGGTGGCGAGCGCGTTCATCGGGTACAGCAGCAACGCCTTCACTCCGGACCGCCCGGCCACCCGCTCCCGGCGACAGTGATCGAGGATCGGGTAGAGGAACGACTCCGTCTTGCCGGAGCCTGTGCCCGTGGTCACCAGCGTCGGCTCCGGCACGTGACCATTCGCCGAGCTCAACCGGGCAAAAGTCCGAGCCTGATGGGCGTACGGCGTCCAGCCCTCCCGCCGCCACTCCAGATGCTGCTCCCAACCCGTCGCCGCCGTGGTGAACGGAGTCCTGATCCGCAGGAACGGCCCACGGAACATTCCCGACGTCTCGTTGCCGAGGAATCGGTGCAGCGCCTCCCGGGCACCCTCGTCGGCCAGCGCGTAGGTGGTTGACAGGTACTGCAGCAGGCTCTCCTTCAGCCCGCGCGCCTCCAGGGTCGGCCTCACTGGTTCGCCGCCTTCCGCGTGACCGGATCCCACTCACCGCGAGCGATCGCCGCATCCAGCCGAGCCTGGAACACCGCGTGCGCCGCTGTCATCTCAGCCACCCGGTCCGCCTTGTAGAACGGCGGCGTGAATCCCTCCGGAGGCGCAACGGTCTTCGGATCGGCCTTATCGTTCTGGTACGCCTCGAACTGCGCCCAGGTCGCCTTGGTCTGCCTCTGACCGATCGTCCGAGCGTCACCTGCAAGCTTCCAGCCCTCTGAATCAAACCAGGTCACAGCTTCGAACTTCTGGAGCACAGGGAACCGCCCCTGATATGCGGCAATGAGAGCGTCGGCATCCAATCCTAGCCACACAGCCACGAGGGCGTCTATCTCGACTAGCGCTGCCCGCCGATCTCGTTCGGTCCGCAACGGAGTTTCCGACGTCCACTCTGGGCTGACTTCGGCCAATGGCCGCGATCCGGACCAGTCCAGCGCCCACGCTTCAGTGTTCGTCCACGCCGGGTCATAAACCTCCGCCCAAAGGTCACGGTATGCAGATGTAAGACAATTGAGTCTTAGGGTCCGCAGAAGGAGTGCGCAGGCAAGCGGGTGATCTTCATCGGGTGCGGGCATAGCTTTGGCTCCGGCGACGTAAAGATCGCTCCGGCCGGTTGCGCGAAGGAGGTAGTCAAGAGGCAAGGATGCCCAGAACCCTGCCACCAAGACGTTAAGGGAGTTACTCGGCATTGCCATGGAGTGCATTGAATCGATGTGGGCAGTCCCGGGCGGGATAAGGGCTGCATAAAGGGCGCGTTGGGTGTCCGGAGCGATCTGGCGGCGCCACGCCATTCTGTAGAAATCGACATATGGCCGCCGGGAATTCTGCACCAGAGCCGCGTCCACCTTCTCTGGGCCGATCTTCGCCTCAGAGGTGTTCTCGACCTCGGCGATTAGCGCCCTCGTGCGGCTTAGGACCTCTTCGTCGGAGCGAAGACGCGCCAACTCCGCGTGATCGATCCACAGATCATGATCCTGTCGACATGCCTCCCTCCGTCCAGGAACAGCGACATACCCGGTATCTGGAACGAAGTTTGATGGCAAATTTACAAGGTCCGCCCCATATGGATCATTACTGTTTGCATTATGGCGTTTGAATATTGAGGTAGCAACACCAATCTGGTTTCCCTTAAGGATTACCTCATCCCAATCCTCCGGCCGATACTCCTGGCCAGTCGAGGGATCCTCACGATTGTAGTCGATAAGATTCGTCTTCTTTGCGTCTGATTCATGGAAGCCCGACGAAATCTGGGGGCTCATGGAGCCAAGTCGACGAGGGTAGGTGGCTAGTGCCTCGATTGCGGAGGCTTCGGCGGTGCTGACCGGGAATAGCAGGCGTGCCTGATTTAGCGGCCGGTCCTCCTCGCCGACCAGCCTCCGCCAAACTGCAAGAACTTTTTCGTCCACAATGATCACTCGGTTTCGATGTGGACGTTCGTCAAGCTTGCCCTTGTATCGGATGGCTGGAGCTTCCCCAGTGCCGTCATGCGTCAAGGAGAGGGAAAGTGAACGCGCAGAGAAAAGCCAGGAAAGATGTTTAAATCTAACCACCTGCCTTGCTCCGTAGATATGGATTCCGAAATGACTTGATTCACCTACTGGCTTCGGAAAAAATCTGTGGCCCGGATTGGAGAAGTCTCCGTGGATCCGGAGCCTCTCGTAGGCCGCTGCGCGCAGCCTTCCCTCTTTCTGTCCCGTATAATGAGTATTGGGATGCAGCATTCCGGCGGTTCCATGTCGAGAAGCGTGCGCCCAGACGCGGAACATGAAAGCCCGGTAAAGGTCCGGCTGAGTGCCTGCCAGCAACGGGTAGTTCTGAGAGCCTCCAACAAACGCTACGGTCGCCCTATTGCTAGTGAGTTCGTCGATCAAAAAAGCCTTGGCGGCAGGCCTTTGAAGCAGTTCCTGCCGTCTGCGTTCTTTGCCCATCTCAGACGGACGGTCCACCAGCTTGAACCAGGGCTCGTACTCGGCCATCACACCGTCGACATCCCAGCGAGGCCGGACCCACGGTGGGTTGCCGACCTGGAGGTCGAAGCCACCTCGTTCGGCGAAGATGAGCGCGAACTCCAGCTCCCAGTGCAGGAAGCCCTGCCGGTCGGCGATGTCGCGGACGACCCGCAGCCACGGGAACCGGTCTTCCGGCGGCTTGGTGTCCATGTTCAAGAATGCGGACAGGGATTTCTCGAAATCCTTCAGCTTGTCGAGCGTGTCGTACGCGTCGAGGAAACTGTTCTGCGGGACGTCGGCGGTGCCGAGGACTGCTTCGAGGAAGTCGAGCCAGTCGTCGAGGTTCTTCAGGGGGATGACTCGGCGGAGTGCCGGTGCCGAGGACTTCGGGGCCTTCGCGGGCCTCTTCTGGGGCTGCTGTGTTACGGGTGCTGGCTCGGGCTCCAGACCCCAACCAAGTTCGTCGAGGGTCGTCTGGTCGCCGTCCATGGGGAAGAGCGTCATCGGCCGCGAGATCATGCGCCGGGCAACTGGTGCCGAGGGCGCAACCGCACTGGTTGGCGCCTGCTGTGGCAGTTCGGCTGGTGACTCGGTGCCGGGAACCGTGGTGTCGATCAGGCTGGCCAGGCTGGCGCGGGTGATGCCGCCACTGACCTCGTACTCCTCGTCGGTGCCGTCCAGCAGCCCGGCCTGGTCGGACGGCCAGAACCAGAGGGCACACCAGGCGTCCATGACCAGCTTCAGCCGCCAGTACGGGGTGTCGACTGCCTCGAAGAGGTCCCGGAGCACGTCCTCCTTGGGTGTTGATCGCTCTTGCTGGTGCAGGAAGCCGTACTCGGGTTCGTCCGCCCCAGCTCCCCAGATCGGGATCCGCCGGGCGATGTTCTGCTCGGACATGTCCATCCGCTTGACGACCGCGGCCCAGAGGAACTCGACTCGCCGGGCGGCGTCGCGGAGCCGGGTGAACTGGGACGGCTTCTCCTGCTGCGGCTGCTGGGTGCGGACGACCAGTTTCGGGGTGCCGTCCGCCTTGAGATGTGAGGTGTTCCGCGTCGGTCGCTGGAGGATGCCCTTCTTCCAGTCCGCGAGCTTCTTGTTCTGGTCGGTAGAAAGCTGTTTTGCCTCGGTGTTGCCGGCGACAGCGGCCCAGCCCGGCGTGGGCAGGAGAAACTGGTGCACAGCGTCGGCCGGCAACGGCTGAGGGTCGCCGTACACATCGCGCATCGGCAGCGGAGTCGGGGCCAGGGTTCCCTTGGCCTTGAGCCACTCCTTGGCGGTGGAGCAGACGTCGTCGGCAGCGTAGATCGCGCGCCGGGCGCCGATGAGCGAGTTCCCACGCCGCAGGTGCAGGCCGAACCAAGGCGCGAGCATGCCTGGGTGCATGGTGTTGAGCCACAGCGAGACCTCGGCCAGCTCGACGCCGGTTGGGTTGAGGTCGACGCCATACGCGTTGTGTAGAGCGATGTAGGCCTTGACCCGCTGTTTCTCGGTGAGCACCTGCCCGGACGGGATGGACCGTCCCAGTTCGTCCTGCCGGCGGCGCAGGTATTCTTCGGCGACCTGGTTAATCGCCTCGTTGAGAAACGCGCCGGAGCCGAGCGCTGGTTCGCAGAGCCGGTACGACAGCAACGCCGCCGCCCGGGTCTTGATCGGGTTGCCGCCAGCGTCGCGTTCCTGGTCGAGCCGCTCCTTGAGCGCCAGCTCAACCGTGACCTTGGTCAGTGACTCCGGCGTGTAGTACGAGGCGGAGGTCTCCCGCTCACGGCCAGATAGCCGGTAGACGAACGAGCCCTTTGCGTACTTCTTGACGCCGCGCAGGCCGTACCGAGCGTCGGCCTCGTTGTAGCGGACCAACGTCTCGTCCGGGTAATCCTGCTGGCGGTGGGCGGGCACCAGCCACGAGCCCTCGTCTGGGTTCCCTTCGCGGGCGACCTCGCAGAGTTCCTCATCGGCGATGATGCCGGTGTAGGACATCAGGCCCTCGTAGACGGCGCCGAGCTGGTTGATGCCGAGGTTACGGTAGGAGACGAAGCCGCCGCGCTCGCCCTTCTTGCCCTGCTTCAAGGTGAGCAGGCGCAGCACCTGGTGCAGGGCCGCGTTCCGGGGCCGTAGGTCGAGCCAGCGCGGATCTTCGTCCTCGTCACTGCGCGGGTCGAGGGTGCGGGTGCCGATCAGCCGGATGGCGCCCGGTTCGAGCAGGGTACTGCGCAGCGCTTCGAACCGCAGTCCATGATCCTCGCTGCGGCGTTCGGCCTTCTCCTTGCGGGTCGCCTCATCATCGCCGGGGAGGTCGTCGTCGGGTTCGGTGCCGTACTGCCGGTGCCCGAAGTTGACCTTGTTGAACAATAGATCGAGGGACGCGTACAGATAGAAGCCGTTTCTCGACTCCTCCTCGACGAGTTCTTCGTCGAGGGCGCACCGCTCCCGCAGCCGGGCCATCGAGTAGCCGCTCTCGTAGCTGCCGTCGTCGGTCGGCAGGATGCCCAGCTCGGGCCGGGCCTCGGCGTAGAGCAGGAAGAGGACCCGGTAGAGGTATCGCAGGCACTCGCGGGTCAGCTCCCGGGCGAACGGCAGCTTCGGACCCTCGATGTCCTCCGGGCGTACGTTGTTGCCCGGCTCTGCCATACGGAGCAGAACCTCGTTGGCGAGGATCTCGACGGAGCGTTGCAGGCCGTGCCGCAGTTCCTTGGAGACGCCGACGGCGTTGGTGCTGGAGTTCTTCAGCAGTACGTCGATACGGCGGGTCGGATCGTTGTCGCCGGGGCGCAGCATGTCGCGGCTGAACAGGGCGGCGATAGTCGATAGCTCGCCGGTCTGGGTCCGGTCGAAGCGTTCCAACGCCGTGTCGAGGTTCGCGGCGAGATAGCGCCCCTCGGCCCAGGTGCCGCGGTCGGCGAGGATGATCACGCCGCCGTGCAGCAGCAGGACGAAACGCGGGTGGGCGCCGCCGGGACCACCGATCTCACTCTGGAACAGCCACGACGCGAGCGCCGGCCCGGTCTCGTACTTCTCGGACCCGGTGACGCGCAGGGGATGCAGCAGGCGCCCGGCACCGTTCGGGTCGAGAGCCGCGTCGGCGTTGCCGGTCCAGCCGCAGTCCAGGGCGATGATCTCGTCGGTGTGCAGTGCGACAGTGACGGTGTGGTCGCGGCCAGCCCGGTGCGCGACGAGTTCGACAGGCGCGGGCTCGAAGCCGAGTGCCCGCAGCACCTCCTGGTGCCACTCAGTCAGCCGCTTGCGCCACTCCGGGTTGTCGTAGGTGGCCAGGCGGATCAGGCTGTCGCCGTCGGCCTCAGCCGAACCGGCGAAGTAGCGCCGGCCGTCCTCGCCGAGGTAGCTGCCGCGCAGGCCACGGATGAGCTCGCGCGGTGTACGCCGTGGATCGTTCTCGTCGCCCTCGCGCCCGGTCCAGGTCGCGAACATCCCTTTCCGCAGGTCGGCGTCCAGGTCTTCGGCCAGGTAGTGCGCGGAGAAGTACTCGCCCCGGTTGGTGAGTGAGTCGTAGTCGCGGCTCATCGGTGTGTTCCCTTAACCCCGTCAGCGAGCGGTTCCAGCACGGCCAGCAGGCGCAGCATCGGCGCCCCGACCGACTCCAGCGACGCCACCAGCTGAATCAGCCGCTCGGCCGTGCTGTCGACCTGCCGGTGATCCGGCCGTGACCCCGCGAACAGCGCCTCCTGTTTCCATGTGCTGACCTTCTTGCGGTACGGCGCCAGCGCCTCCTTGATGCCGTCGCGGTAGCTGCCCTCGATCTCGCTGAAGTAGCGGCGAGCTTCCTCGATCGCGTCTGATACCAACTTCGTCAGTCCGTCCAAGTCACTTGGTACCGCGCGGGCCGGCATCCGCGGACCGAGACCGTATTCGGCCAGCAGTGCTGGAGTCAGCTCCCGGGTCTCGGGGGCGTCGGGTAGGCCGGTGACCGCCATCCACTTGACGATCGTCGGCCGGCCGAGCCGGTTCGATGCGATGCCTTGGACGAGGAAGACCGGCTCGGTCACACTCGCGGTCAGGACCGGTGCCTCATGCCGGCCGACCTCGACGAGCACCTTGTCGGTGAGCCAGTCCAGCACGGGATGTACGTCGGTCACGTAGGAGACCGTCGGCCATTGCGAGTCCGAACTCTCCCGTGCGGCCGTCAACCGGTTGTCGGCGAGATCCTTTGAAAAGGTGATGCGCAGCCGGCCGGGCGAGTCCGGGCCGGGCAGGATCTGCTGCTCCTTCAGATACGAGCGGGGTAGCGACCGCAGTCGGTACAGCAGGTCCGCCGACGGCTCGAACGCGATGGTGCCGTTGTCGTCGCGGTAGAGCGACAGTTGGTCCTCGGGGTTGGGCCGGCAGATCTGCCGGAGACCCTCGTCGAAGTAGTCCGCCGTCGAGGAGAAGAGTGTCAAGACCTCCGCTCTGCGGATTTCCTTGCGTTCCGGGACAGCGCCGACCTGGCCGACGAGCTTGGCCAGGAACCCGGTCCGGCCGGCGCGGGACTTCTTGATCGACTGCTCGACGGTACGGCCGGCGACCAGGTCCTTGATCAGGCGATCCTCTTCCTCTGACGCCCGGTACAGGCCGGTCACCGCCTCCGCAGAGCCCTCGATCTTGTGGGCTTCGGCTTCTCTTGCCAAAAGCTTCTCGCCGACCAGCCGGTCATCCAGAGTGCGTGCCGCGCCAGACTCCGGATCGGTGCGCCACGGCAGGTCGCTGGTGAGCACCAGTGCCCGAAACTGCGGTGAGTGTTTCTGCCCGTACCGGTCGATGCGGCCGTTGCGCTGCTCGATGCGGATCAGTGACCATGGCAGGTCGTAGTGGATCAGGATGTGGCACTGCTGGTGAAGGTTGACGCCCTCGGAGGCAATGTCGCCGGTGAACAGCATCCGGACTGGGGCGTCACGCAGGCCGAACGCTTCGACGATGCGCTGTTGCTCCTCGTCCGAGGTCGATTCGCCGTGCATGACGTGTACAGCGCCACCGAAAGCCGTCCATGGTTTGCGATCGGTGACCTCGGCGGTGGCTGGAAACCCGAGCACAGCGGGAACGGTCTCGGCCAGCCAGATGAGCGTCGGGATGCGTTCCGAGAAGATCACAACTCGGGTGTCCAAGCCCGGTCCGACGCCGAGTTCACGCAGCTGCGCCACCAAGGCGGTCAACTTCGACGCGTCCTCGTCCTGGACGTGCCCAGTCAGTTCCTGCAGCGTCAGAAGCGCTGTCCGCTCCGCAAGGCGCGCCTGATCGCCCGGCTTCTCGGCCAAGGACGTGTCGATCGTCTTCAACCGTGTCCGGATCGTCGCCAGCAACGCCCGGTGCGAGGAGAGGAACGACTTGAGCAGCTGATACGGCATCAGCTGATGGGTGCTGACCGAAGTACGGCCCTCGGTCGGGATCCACCGCTGGATCAGTTCCGCGAAGACTGCGGTCTCTGCCTCGCTGGCCTGAACGTGCACTGGCGTCGACGGTCCGCGATCCGGCCAGGAACCGGTCAGCGAGTCGCGTACCTCGGGCGAGGTCTTCGTCCGGCGGATGTAGAGATGTTCGAGCTGGTCGACATCGTAACTGCTCGGATCAGCGATCGCGGCCTCGTCGAGCATGTGAATGAGCTCGGCGAACGATTCCGCCCGGCCGTTGTGCGGCGTGGCTGACGCGAGGATCAGCGCGTCGGTCTTGCGAGCGAGCAACCGGGCCAGCTCGTTGTTCTGGGTGCCCCGGTTGACCAGGTTGTGCGACTCGTCGATGACGACGGCGTCCCAGTCGGTCTGCTCCAGATGATGGGCGTAGACGGCGCTCTTCAGCGTGTCCACCGAGATGATCGCCCGCTTGAAGTAGGCGAACGGGTTACGTCCCGCCGGAATCTCCCGCTGCACCCGCTGGATGCCGGTCGAGTCCAATCGGACTAGCGGGATGGCGAACCGCGTCCACATCTCCCGCTGGAACTGCTCCAGGATGTGCTGCGGCGTCACCACGAGGATCCGCTCGCCGCGACCGCGTCGGATCAGTTCAGCCAGCAAGATCCCGATCTCCAGGGTCTTGCCCAGGCCCACCACGTCCGCGATCAGGATCCGAGGCTGCGGGTTCTTCATCGACAGCGCCAGCTCAGCCGGCCGCAGTTGATGCACCTGCGGATGCATCAGGAACCCGTCTGCGAGCGCGAGCCCGTGCTCGGTCTGCGGCAGCGCAGTCTTGCGGAATACCGCCTCCAGGAACAGCCGGGCCCGCCGGTGGTTCGCCGAGTCGTCCGCCGCCAGCTTGGTCTCGCGCGGATCGAGGATTCGGATGTCGTCGAGGCTCTGATAGAAGATGGCTTCCTCGCCGCGGACGAACGGCGACACCCCAGTGACCTCGATCATCCATCCGTCGCGCCTGGTGAACGTGCTCTTGCGTATCAGCCACTGCTCGTCACGTACGAGTACCTGCGACCCTGGAGGGAAGCCGGCCGACACCTTTCCCTCGCCGGTTGCGGTCTCGGCCTCGATATTCACCCTTTGCCCCGCTCCTCGTTCTGCTGTTCGACCGCCCTACACCCTGCTACAGGGTCGGTTGGGCCGCGTAGGCGGCTCGCAACTCCGCCGCCACCCGGCTGGACGCCGGCCGTCGCGATGGACGTTCCCGAGGCCGAACCAGTGGCTCAGAGGCCTCGGGCTCCGCGATCTCTGGCCCCCCCGCTTCCACAGGTTCGGGAGTTGCCGGCGGCACATCGAGCGGCCCATCTGCATCCGAGCCGCCCTCGGTACTCAGCTCGTCGAGCCTTGCTTCGATCGACGGCGACGGCACCTGGCCCTCCCGCAGACTCGGATTTCGGCCGGCGGTCCTGCCGATCAGAGCCAACCGTGCGTCGGCCGGGCTGATAGAGGCGTCCCCCAGCAGTTCGGCACAGGCGGCAGCCACGTCGGAGATAGTCGGACGTTCCTCGGCCTCGAAGGCGAGCATCTTCCGCAGGAGTGGGAGCAGGCGGGCGGGGACTCCAGTGAGATCCGGTTCGATTTCAGGGTTCGTGATCTGCCAGATGATGGCTTGCCACGACGGCCCGTCGTACGGATAGTGCTCGGCCGCCGCGTACAGAAGAACTGTGCCCAGCGCGTAGACGTCGGCCGCCGCGGTAACCCGCGGGTTCCCGCCGGCCTGCTCGGGCGGCATGCACCGCACCGAGCCGATGATCATCCCGCTGGTCGACAGGGAGTCGTGCGACGACGAGGCATCGACGAATGCCGCCAGACCGAAATCAATGATCACCGGGCCGTCTGCGCCGAGTATCACGTTCTGCGGCTTCAGGTCCCGGTGCAGGAGGCCGGCACCATGCACCGCCTCCAGGCCCTCCGCGACGAGCGCGCCAAGGCTCGCCACCAGAGCCACGGGCAGCACCTCGTGCTCGCGTACGTACTCCTGCAGGGTGTAGCCCGGGACGTACTCCATCGCCAGCCAGGGACGGTCCGCGTAGGGGTCCGCTTCCAGGAACCGCGCGATGCGATTCGTGCCGATCACCGTCCGGGCGACGGCGGCCTCACGTTCGAAGCGGGCGCGGGTGACCGGATCCAGCCGATCACTTCGGATGACCTTCACCGCCACAGGCGAACCCGCCGGCGAGTATCCGAGGAACACCTCACCCATACCGCCGCTGCCGAGCTTTCGACAGACCGCGTATCGGCCGATGCGAGACGGGAGCTCACTCATCCGACATTCTGCGCTTTTCCGCCCACCGTGCACCCAGATCCACTCTGGCCAGTGTGCCGAAACGGCGCACCGACCGCGAGCCACGACGCGCTCCGTGGCCAATCAGTGACGTCGCTGTAGCTGAAAAGCCGACGTTCACACCTCTTCAGTCCCTTGACGTCGTCATAGCCCGGCCGCTGCGCCGGCTGATCGAACGGAAGATGCGTGAGGTCCCCAAGCGCAACGTAGTTTGGCACGAGCGCTCCTCCCCCAATGGAAACCTGATGAGCAGCTACATGCGCCAGCAGCTGACCACCGTGATGCGGTTCCCACTCGTGAGACCTCCGCCAACGAGTGGGCTCCGGGAGGGGCAGCAGCAGGCCGCCGCCCCGCGGTGACACGCGGCGGCCGGCTACCCCGTGCTGGCGGTGTGATGGCTTAAGCATGTCCTCGCCACAGTAGAGACCACCTCACCACCATCGCTCAGCACGCTGAGCAATACGGGGCTGACTACGGGTGGTGTCGTTGGATAGGGTCGGCGCCAGAGATCGCGGTCCATCGGTCCGGGGGAGACGTTGGCATGGAGTCGGTGGCGTCGGCCTTCGGTCGGGCGGTGACGGCCCATCGAGAAGCGGTATCGCATGCGGAGGCCGCCCGTGCGCGGTTGCGCGCTGGTGCCGGCGGGGACGGCGTGTCGGCGCAGGCCAGTGAAGATGCTCGACGTTTCGCTGCCGGTATGCAGCGAATGGCCGAGGGACTGACGCCGGGCTGGCTCGGTTGCCAGCTGGACACTGCTGCCGCGAGCCTTCCGACAGGTGTAGATGCGGCTGCGAGTCGTCCACTTCCTGTTCGGCTGGGTGAGGCATCCCCGGTCATTGGCAGCGTCTTCGGTGTCGTCGTGCCGTTCCTGGGTGCCGGTCATCTGACCATCGACAACGACGCCCGCGATCCGTCCGTAGCGCGGTGGCTGCGCGGGTTGCTGCTGCGAGTGCTTGCGGCGTTGCCGGATGGGGCGCTTCGGGTCACGGCTGTTGACGGGGCGACGCTCGGTGCGGTGTTCGGTCCGTTCCGCGCGATGGTGGAGGCGGAGGCCTGGCGGCGCCCCGCGATCGACCTGCCGGGTTTCCAGCAGGTGCTGGCGGAGGCGGAGGAGCGGATAGAGCGGGTTCAGGCCGGCGCGGCCGATCCGTCGGTGCTGCTGGTGTGTGTCGCGGCGCTGCCACAGGGCGCGGGGCGTACGGAGTGGTCGCGGTTGGCGGCGATCGCGCACGCCGGTCCGGCCGCAGGTGTGTTCCTGCTGGTGGCCGGCTATCCGCCGCCGCAGCACCCGGGGCTGGAGGCGGCGCCTCGCTTGGAGCGGACGACGCATCTGGCGGTAGCCGGCAGCGGATTGTTCCGGGTTTCCGACCCGCCGGGTCCGTACCGGTTCAGTGAAGACGGCACGGGCTTGGCGGTGCCGATGCGGCTGGACGGGGGCCCGCCGGACGAACTGGTCGAGACGGTCTGTCGCAGGTTGGCGAAGGCGGCGCGGGTACAAGCGTCAACGGACTTCGCGGCGTTGATGCCGACCGAGATTTGGCAGGAGTCGTCGGTCGGCGGGCTGCGCACCGCGGTGGGTCGAGAGGGCCGCGCCGAGTGCGTGCTGGCGCTGGATGATGCGACGCCGCACTGGCTGGTGGGTGGTCGTACCGGGTCGGGCAAGACCGTCTTCCTGCTGGATGTGCTCTACGGTCTGGCCTCGCGCTACTCCCCGGACGAGTTGGGCCTGTATCTGCTGGACTTCAAGGAGGGGGTGTCGTTCTCGGAGTTCACCCCGACGGCGGTGGACCCGTCGTGGATCCCGCACGCCCGCACCGTCGGTATCGAGTCCGATCGGGAGTACGGGCTGGCGGTGCTGCGCACGCTATCGCGGGAGATGACCCGCCGGGCGACGGAGATGAAGCGGGCCGGGGTGACGAAGCTCGCCGACCTGCGGGCCGGGCGGCCGGACGTGGCGATGCCGCGGCTGGTGGCGGTGATCGACGAGTTTCATGTGCTGTTCGAAGGCAACGACGCGGTGGCCCGGCAGGCGGTGGCGCTGCTGGAGGAGCTGGCGCGTAAGGGCCGCTCGTACGGCATCCACCTGGTCCTGGCGTCGCAGACGATCTCCGGGGTGGAGGCGCTGTTCACCAAGACCGAGTCGATCTTCGGGCAGTTCCCGCTGCGGGTCGCGCTCGCCGGTGGCGGCGGGATCCTCGACCAGCTCAACGATGGTGCCGACAACCTTCCGATTGGCGGAGCCGTCATCAATGCGGCGGCCGGGATAGTGGGAGCGAATCGGGTGATCCGCTTCCCGAACGCCGATGCCGCGTCGGTGACCGCACAGCGACACCTGCTGTGGAACGCCCGCCCGCCGGGCGACGCGCCACCTGCGGTGTTCGCTGGCTACGCCGAGCAGCATCCTGACGCCGATCCCACCTTCGTCCGCCTTTCCCCGGACGTGCGTCGGCGGCGGGCCCTGGTCGGCCGCGCCGTCGACGTCGGCCTGCCGACCGCCGGGTTCACCCTCGACGCCACTCCAGGTAGCCATCTGGCCGTGCTCGGCACCTCGCCGGTCGGTGCCGACATCCTGTACGCAGCCGCGGTCAGCCTGGCCCGCCAGCACGCCCCCGGCACCGCCCGCTTCCTGGTCGCGCCGCTTGTCGCCGCTGCCGACGAGGCGGCCGACGCCGCCGTCGAGGCGATCACCGCAGCCGGCCATCCGTGCGAAACGATCACTTCGACCCCGTATCGGACGTATCTGGTCGACCTCGCCCAGCAGTCCGAGCCTGGCGGCGGGCAGGCGACGTACCTGGTGGTGTTCGGTGCCGATGCCGCGACGAACCTCCTCGCGGCCAGCGACCCGACCACCTACCGCTCCGGGCACGAGGACCTGCGGGCCGTGTTGGCCAACGGTCCCGGCCACGGCGTGCACCTGCTCGGCTGGTGGCGCACCCTGAGCCGGTTCAATGACGACCTCGGCCCCACCGGCGGTGGCGAGGTCGCCTGCCTCGTCGCGCTCAACCTGCCCAGCAGCGACATCGGCTCCCTGCTCGACGACTACGCCTCCGAGTGGCAGTCCCGACCCAACCGGGCCCTGCTGATCGACCGCAACGACAACCGCCGCACCCTCATCGTCCCCTACGTACGCCCCGGCACCCTCGACCAGATCGACGACCTCACATGACCGACCCAGTCACCCCGATGCCCCGCGACGGCGGCTGGGCCGCCTACACCGACCACGCCCGCCGCCTCGCCACCCTGCTACGGAACGAACGCTCACGAGCTGAGCAGCAGGCCGCAGCAAGCCGCAGCGGTCGGGCCGCTCTCGACCAGATCACCCGCCGGCTCGCCGCCCAGCGCCAACACCTTCACCAGCTCGCCGCCACGCTGCGCCTGCCCGAGCCGCACATCGGCGGCATCGCCCCCAGCCCGGTTCCCGACCCAGCCGAGGCCCTGCGCCGGGCCGCTGCAGCCGCCGACGCGGCCGACGCCGCCGCCGAGCACGCCCACCGGCAGGCCGCGCAACCACCACTGCTGCCCGGGCTCACACCGCTGGCCCGCAATGCCCTCGTCTACACCGCCGCAGCGACCCTCGGCACCCTCGCCTCACTGCTGATGTTCGCCGTCAGCCCCGACGCCGACCTCGGTGGCATCCCATGGCAACTCGTGCCCTGGTCGCTGTGTGGGCTGCCCGCGCTGGCGTTCTTCGCCGGCTACCTCACGATCAGCCTCGTCGGCCAACCGCGCATCGGCGGAGGGGGTACCCGGTCCGCCCGCGCAGGCGGAGTGATCTGTTTTGTCGGCATGCCGATCTTGTGGTTCATCTTCATTGCCGCGACCCGAGGCTGAACCCGCAGACGCACCTGCCACCGGTGGCGGGGCGTTGGACACCACGACCCAGGAGAGGAACATTCAGTGGCCACCATCGGAGACATCAAGGCAGGCCTGGCCCACGGCAAGTCCGAGGCAGACAAGGCCCTCGCCCAGCTCGCCGGCGTCAACGCCCAGGTCGACCGGGCCATCGCCGTGCTCCAGGCCCTCGCCGCCGGCACCCAGCAGCCCGCCGTCATGGGCGCCATCGGCAAACTCAGCGCCGCCAAACAGAAGTTCGGCGAGGGTGCCGGCCTGATCCAGGCCGCCATCGCCCAGACCGAGAAGTACAACGCCGTCCTCTGACTCCGATCCTCGGAAGGTCACCCGATGCCCACCGTCATCGTCCCCGTCGGCCTCAATCTCGGCCCCTCCTACCGGTACGTCATCCCGCCCGATCCGACGCCGGAGTACTGGGAGGTGCGGCTCGGCAGCGACTCCGAGGAACTGACCGACGAAGAGTTCCAGGTATGGGGGCGAGCCTTCCTCGACCCAGAGCGGCACGCTCGCCTGGAGGTCAACCGCGAGACACTTCAGCGGGATGTGATCGCAGCCGGCAACGGACCTGCCAACCCCGGGCCGGTCATCGACCGACTCCTCGGCCGAGGGCTACTGATCGAGTTCGACCCGGACGGCGAACTGGAGAAGGCGCTCCGGCGGATCAAGCTCCACCCGCTCGCGGAAGGCATGGGCAACACCCCCGAGGAGCCGGACCGACGCCTCATCGGCCATAACGGGCAGGCGCACGCGAAGGTCAACTACACCGTCTATGGCATGTGGGCCTACTCTTCGAGCGTCGGCTCGCTATGGGACGCGTGCGCTGACTTCGAGGCAGGTGCGAAGGAGCAGCGCGAGGCCGGCGAGGACGTGGAGGCAGCTACCGCCGCCGAGGTGGCAAGCGAGCTCGCCAAGACTCTTCCGATGCTGGTCGCGTCTGGCTGCGCATTCCTCGACCTGGCGCGGTAGCTGTCGATGGCCTGGACGAGAGGGCGTGGCCAGCGGGGACGAACCAGGGACCTGGGCAGACCCGGGGCGCGACAGAAAGCTGCTGGCGCGCTGACGGCAACGGTCGGTGCCCTCCGTGACACCGCCATCGAGTCCGCTCGGGAAGGCATCACCAAGGTCAGCGAGAAGGTCGGGAAGGTGGCTGGCGCTGGGATTGCTGTGGCGGCCACCGCAGCAGTCGATGCCGCTGGCCACCAGCCCTCACCTTGGGTGGCGGTGGGTGCTGCGTATGCCGGCATGAAGGTCGGCGGCCTGGCCGGGCGGGCCATGAACGCCGGACTGGATCGGATCACCGCCGGGCGGGGTGGCGGTCCCATCGGTTCGGTCATGGCGGAGTTGAGCATGGTGCTACAGACGCTCGATCAGGTGGGACGCGGCATCGCCGAGGTCGTCGACTCGGTGAACAAGGCCCAGGCTCACTTCCAGAAGGTCAGCCGGGGCGGGGGCAACAACCTGCTGAACAGCGCGGTGCGTGCGTGCCGGCAGGCGCCCGTCCGCCTCGAAGAGGGCGTGGACGAGGTCAAGCAGGCCCAGGATCTCGTCGGTAAGCATTTGGTGGCGGTGGCGACGGCCGGTGGCTGAGCACCGGCCGTCACCGCACTCCACCACGCCATGAAGGGTCAGCCAGCCGCCGGGTCGCGCGGTGCCGGTTCGTCGGCTTGCGGGAGCCGTTGGATGCTGGGCTGGCGGGGACCTATATCGCTCTGCTCGTCGTAAATCGGCTCTACCTTCCGCTTGCCCTCGGTCGGCTGCCGTGGCGGCATGTCGATGCCGATTGCTCGGGCGTACTCGGCGAGGATGCCGCCTGCTTCGGCGAGCAGCCATGAGCCGTCGCGGAGCTTGACTATGCCTTGGGCGTAGTTGCCCAGCGCCCGGTTGACCAGGGGGTTGGTGGCTCCGGTGGTCAGGGCGCGGAACTCGGCTCGGGCGTTTTCGGCATCCTGGATGACGACCTTGGTCAGGTCATGCTGTTGGCCGATGGAGACGTGCAGGTCTCGGAGCGCGGCGGCGATGTCGGGCATGGTCACGGTTGGTACCTCCGGGTGAGGTCGGCTGCGGGATCGGGGCCGGCAGTGATGCGGCGGGCGTTGATGAGCTGCGGTCGGGTGGCGCCGGGCGTTCTTCGGGGCAGACGGCCGTAGCGGGTGAAGGTGGCGGCGGCTTGCTCGTTGGTGGCGCAGGGGCCGACGAGCTGGCAGCGCAGGCAGTAGCCGGTGGCGCTGGAGGTGACGTGCTCGTCGAGCGCTCGCTGGGCGGCCGCGAGCTGGTCGATGGCCGCTGCGGACAGGTAGACGGTGGCGGCCACGTCATTCCTGCGGCTGTGGGAGGGCAGCGACGCGGGCGAGGACGCGCCGGAAGCGGCCGGCGCGGCCGGGCGAGCACAGCTCGATGCCTTCGAGCCACACCCACTGGCCGTCGTACCAAAGGCTGAGGTCGAGGCGGACGCAGACGATCCGCAGCCGAAGCGGAACGTGTCAAGGGATTGAGGCCAACGGGAGTTAAGCGGCTTGTCGTTGTGGCTCGGGTTTGTTGATCCAGACCTGTTGGGGCAGGTCGAGGATCTTGGGCAGGGGTCGGGTGGTGCCGAACCGT
>NZ_JBTMMT010000047.1:0-57056 GCF_055517075.1 Micromonospora sp. DSM 43699 | reverse complement strand
GGGACAGGAAGTGCCCGATCGGGGAGCGAGGTGGGCCCGCTTGGCGATCATGGAGTGGTGGTGCCGACTTTGGGGGTTCTACGGGCGTTCTGTTACCCACCACAACTCCATGATCGGCGAGGCAGCGGTGGTTGACGAACAGCCGTTCCACCTAACGCAACGGTGCTGTCCACGATGTAGTGGCATCTGATCGTCACGAGGCCACTGCCTCGTGGATAGAGCACGATCATGGCTGGTACCGACATGTCCACCCGTATCGCCGTACCAGGCTCGGGGTGGGTCGGACCGGCGGTGCCTTGCACTGGGAGCCGAGGAGTGTGCAGAGAAAGCGACCCGCCCCGGGTCGCGGCCCGGCCCGGAGACGGGCGTACGACCCGGCACGGGACCTATGGGGAGAGGAAGGTAGCGGCCGGGTCGGCGGGTCCAGGTCAGGAATCGGTCGGCTACGTTCACGGGCCTGCCGCTGTCGACTTGCGTGAGATGGTCTTCCGCCGCCTCCTTCAGCTTCGACAGCAGGGTCAGCAGGCCCGGCCGGTCGTCGGCGTACGCCGCGAGGGGCGCGAGCTTCGCTTCCCCGCAAGCCACGGGTGGGCGTCGATCCGGCAGAGCCAGGTGGGTGGTAGTGGCGTGTGTCGGCCGGGAACCAGGTCCGTCACGTCACCACGACCTTTCGCGAGACCGGTCTGCGCGGAGCCGGTCGACGGGGCGAGGGCTCCAGGAGTGTGGCTCCGGACGGCATCAGGAACAGGGTCCGTCGGCGGACCGCGTCGCCGGCGGCGTCCAGCTCGTACGCGTCGATCCACAACCAACCGTCGTACGTGTGCCAGTCGGTCAGCACCCGGATCACCCGGACCGTGATCGGGCGGATGAACTGCACGCTCGCGGCGCGCGTCAGCTGGAGCACGTCGCCGGGGCGGATCATGTGCGGGGTCACCGGGCTAGCTCCTGTTCCAGCCGGCGGCCCAGCGGTGCCAGGGGACGGCGTTCGCCAGCCGGCCGGGGCCCCGCCACGGTGGGATGAACGGCCCGATCGGGCCGGGCACCGACGGGCGTGCCGGCGGTGGGTCGTCCTCAGGCTTCCGGCGCGGCTCGGGCGGCGGTGAGCTGTCGGGCTCCGGTGTGTCCGGCATGGTGCTCCCCTTCGTCGTGGCGGGTGGAAGGGGGGCCGCCTCCTGCCCCTCAACAAGAGACGGCCCCCGCAGCAGACACGGCCGGCGGGTGTCCCCGCCAACCGGCGGCGTCGCTCTGGGATCTACCTTGCCGAGTGTTGTGGACCGAACACATGGCGTTGCGATATGAAGGCAGACGTTCGGAACGTCCGGCCGGAACGTGGGAGGGAGCGGGATGAATCTGGCAGTCAAAGAGGCCATGGCGCAGACCGGGGAGACCGCCGAGAGCCTGGCAGCTCAGGTCGGGGTCGACCCGAAGACCGCAGCGAGGTGGGCACGCCACGGGAGCATCCCGCAGACCCGGCATCGCGCCAAGGTCGCGGCGGTTCTGGGCCGCGACGTTCTGGACCTCTGGCCGGATGCGCTGAAGCGCCACGAGCCTGTCTGGTTTCGACGATGGGCGGACATCGAACGCGAGGCGGTGGCGCTGCGGGGGTTCGAACTCGCGTGGGTCCCGGGGCTCCTGCAAACGGAAGCGTACGCGCGGGCGACGCTGGCGCTGGCGACACACGCCCCCGACGAGGTCGACGAGCTGGTGACGGCGCGGATGCAGCGGCAGGAGATTCTGCCACCGGCCACAGCCTCCGCTCGTCGTCGCGGTGATCGATGAGGCGGCCCTCCGGCGGCGCGCAGGACGCGACGGCAAGCTGATGCGCGAGCAGTGTGAGCACATCGCGGGCTGCGCCGAACTGCCGTGCGTGCAGGTGCACGTCGTGCCGCTCGACACGCCGATCTATCTGGGCATGGGCGGTCCGTTCGTGCTGGCCGAGCTGCCGGACGGTGCGCGTCTGGCGCACCAGGACGGTCCGGCCAGCGCACACATCACCGACGACGCGGCAGAGATCGCTAGCCTTGAACGGAGGTGGGCTCGCATAGTCGGCGAGGCCCTACCTCGGTCGCAGTCTCTCGACCTCATCAGGAAAGCGGTGGCGACATGGACATGACCGGCGCGCGGTGGCGTAAGAGCACGAAGAGCGGGGACAACGGCGGAAATTGCGTCGAGGTCGCCGACAATCTGCCCGGCGTCGTCCTGGTACGGGACACGAAGGACCGTGACGGTGGGACGCTGGCGTTCGCGCCGGGTGCGTGGCGGGGGTTCGTGGACTTCGCGAGGACGTCCCGCTAATCAGGAATCTCAAGGCCTCCGGTCGGCTGGGGCCATCTCGTCGCCCGAGTGACGGGTGCTCCCTGGCGTGTCGTGGCCGGGCTGCTCGCCCCGGTCAGGGGCCGCCGACGCGACCGCCGCCCCGGCGCTGGGCGCGTCGGGGCGGCGGCGGAGTCGGGTCGGTCAGCGGGCGGTGGCCCCGGTCGGGGTCAGGTGCATCCGGCCGAGCAGCTGCCGGGCCTGGTCGGCCCGGGCGGCGTCCACGGTGACCGCGTACTGGCCGGCCCGTAGCGAACTGGCCGAGGTGAAGTCGCGCTGGCCGCCGGACATGGCGTGCGCCACCGCGCCGAACACGGCACCCCAGATCGCGCCGATCACCAGCCCGACCAGGATCACCGCGAGCCAGTTGCCGACGGTGAAGATGCCGAACAGCAGGCCGATGAAGAGGCCGAACCACGCGCCGGTGCCGGCGCCCAGCAGAGCGGCGCGTCCCGTGGTGAGCCGGCCGAGCACCGTCTCCACCAGGGTGAGATTGGTCCCGACGATCGCCGTGTGCTCCACCGGGAACCGGTTGTCCGCCAGGTAGTCCACCACCCGCTGCGCGGACGGATAGTCCGGGTATGCGCCGATCGTCACCGCGGGCGCACCGGCCTGCGGGCCGTACCCGTCCCCCGGGGGCGTCGCCGGCCGTCCGGCCGGACCGGACGGGAGGTTGTCGCCGCCCGGCATCCCGGGTCGCCAGGTGGCGGTCGGGTTCGATGCTCTGGTCATGGCATCCTCCTTCGTCAACGACCGGCGTTCCCGCACGTCCGCCGGCCTAACACCGGGTGGTGCGGCAATGCGGTCCGGCAGCGCCGGGCCGGGCCGGGAGAACCAGGCCTGACTCGGCCGGGCTGGGCCGGGAGAACCAGGCCCGGCCGAGGAATGCGGCACGCGGTGCCCGGGTAACCCGGCCCGTGGACAGCGGACGGATCAGTGAGCACGGCTTCCTGGCCGACGGGCGCAGTGCCGCGCTGGTGGACCGGCAGGGCTCGGTCAACTGGTGGTGCCCCGCCCGGTTCGACGGCCCCTCGGTGTTCGGGCGGATCCTCGACGACCGGGCCGGTCACTGGACGATCGCGCCCGAGGGCGACGACGTGCGGGTGACCCGCTCCTATCTGGACGACACGCTGGTGTTGCGTACCGTCTTCCACACCGGCACCGGGTCGGTGGCGGTCACCGACGCCCTGGCGCTGGAGCCGGGCGCGCGCGGGCACGACATCGGCCTGCGCTCGCCCCGGGTGCTCGCCCGATTGGTCGAAGGGCTCTCCGGCGAGGTGCCGGTGCGGGTCGAGTTCGCACCCCGGTTCGAGTACGGCAGGGTCACCGCGTACCTGAGGCGGGCCGCCGGGGTGGTCGACGCGCGGGCCGGCGCCTGCCGGCTCAGCCTGCGCTCCGACGTGCCGTTGGCCTGCCGACACGGCGACGCCGTCGGCCGGGCGACGGTCCGGGCCGGGGACACCCTGCGGTTCACCCTCGGGTACGCCCCGACCTACGGCGGCGGTGATCCGGCGCTGCCCGACGCCGACCGGGCGGTGGCCGACGCGGTGGCCGGTTGGCGCTCCTGGGCCGACCTGCACGACTACCGGGGCCACTACCGCGACGAGGTACGGCGCAGCGCGATGGTGGTGCAGGGCATGACCTACCAGCCCAGCGGCGCGGTCGTCGCGGCGGCGACCACCTCGCTACCGGAACAACTCGGTGGCCCCCGCAACTACGACTACCGGTTCGTCTGGGTCCGCGACTTCAGCCTCACCCTCCAGGCGCTGTGGCGGTCGGCCTGCCCCGACGAGGCCGACAGGCAGTTCTCCTGGGTGGCACGGGCGATGGGCCGGATCGACGACGGCCGGGTGCCGATCATGTACGGCGTCGAGGGGGAGCGGGACCTCACCGAACACACCCTCGACCACCTGCGCGGGTACGCCGACAGCCGGCCCGTGATCGTCGGCAACGACGCGTGGAGACAACGGCAGAACGACGTGCTCGGCGAGATCCTCGACGCCGCCTGGTTGATGCGGCACTACCTGGACCCGATGTCGCCCGACGTGCGGCATCTGCTGTGCGCCCTGGCCGACCAGGCCGTGCGGGCCTGGCACCTGCCGGATTCCGGGATGTGGGAGACCCGTGACGCCGAACGGCACTACGTGTCGTCGAAGGTCCAGTGCTGGACGGCGTTGGACCGGGCGGTGCGCTTCGGTCCCCGGCTCGGCGACCCGGCCGACATCGAGCGTTGGGCGCGGGCCCGCGACGAGGTCCGCGCGGCGGTGCTGGAGCGGGGCTGGAACGACCGGCTGGGCGCGTACACCGGGGCCTTCGACTCCGACCGGTTGGACGCCTCGGTGCTGCTCATGCCGCTTGTCGGCTTCCTGCCGGCAGACGACCCGAGGATGCGTTCCACCATCGAGGTGGTGGAACGGCGGCTGTCCCACGACGGTCTGCTACGCCGTTGGGACGGTGACCCGGCCGGCTTCGTGATCTGCTCGTTCTGGTTGGCCAGCTGCCTGGCCCTGGCCGGCGAGCAGGAGCGGGCCGCCCGGTTGTTCGAGCAGCTCGCCGGGCGGGTCAACGACCTCGGCCTCTACGCCGAGCAGATCGACCAGTTCACCGGTGAGCAGTTGGGCAACTTCCCGCAGGCCTTCTCGCACATCGGCCTGATCAACGCGGCCGGGTTGCTCACCGACGTCGCCAAGCGACGGCACGAGGTTTCGGCGGACCGGCCACACCTCGTGGCGACCGGCGCCGATGTCGTGGCGACGTCGACGCGAGCCGTGCCGACCGGCACGGCACCGACGGAGGGAGCACGCTGATGAGCGGACGACTGAACGGCCGGACCGCCCTGATCACCGGTTCGGACTCGGGCATCGGGCAGGCCACCGCGATCGAGTTCGGCCGGGAGGGTGCCGACGTGGTGGTGCACTACCTGGACGACCACGCGGGCGCGAACCACACCCGGGCCGAGATCGAGAAGGCCGGCCGGCGGGCCGTGGTGGTACAGGGCGACATCAGCGTCGAGCACCAGGTCGAGGCGATGTTCGACGAGGCGCTGGCGGAGTTCGGCGTGTTGGACGTGCTGATGAACGACGCGGGGGTCGACGCCTCCGGCATCGGTGTGGCCGACCTGGACACCGAGACCTGGGACCGGTGCATCCGTACCAACCTGTACGGGATGTTCTTCTGCGCCCGGCGGTTCGTGCGGCACCGCCGTGACCAGGGCGGCGGTGGGAAGATGATCAATATCACCTCGATCCATCAGGAGGTGGCCCGGGCCGGTGGCGCGGACTACGACGCGAGCAAGGGCGGCATGCTCGAACTGGCCAAGAGCCTCGCCCTGGAGGTCGCCCCGATGCGGATGAACGTCAACAACATCGGGCCCGGGATGGTGCTCACCCCGTTCAACCAGCAGGCCATCGACGACCCGAACTACCTGGCGGAGCAGGTGCAGAGCATCCCGTGGAAGCGGGCCGCCGAACCGGCCGAGATCGCCAAACTGGCTGTCTTCCTGGCCAGCGACGACGCCGACTACGTGACCGGGTCGACGTACTTCATGGACGGCGGCCTGATGCAGAATCAGGGCCAGGGCGCCTGAGCCGACCGGCCGCGCCCGGCCCCGCTCCCGGAAGGCCCGCCCGATGCGGCTGCTCATGATCGCGGACACCCACCTGCCCCGTCGCGCACTGCTCGTCTTCCGCCACTCGCACATCCCGTGGGACAGCGTCGCACCGGGCGGCCTACGCCTGCTCAACCCCGGCTCACCCACCGACCGGCGGGCCCAGCCGTATGCCACGTACCTGACCGCCGGGGCGGCGGCGGGACAGCTCGACCGGGTCGTGCTGCACCGCCTGCTGCCCCGCTGAGGTCACCGGCCCCGGCCGGTCTCCTCCTGCAAGTCGTCGATCCGCCGGGACGCCTCCGCCTTGGTCAGGTCGTCCGGCACCTCCTCGCCGGCCTCCCGGGCGAGGGTGTGCAGGTACGACTCCTGGGCGGCGGTCGGCGGCTCGTCGCCGGTCACCCACTGCTCCGGGTCCTTGATCGCCCCACGTGGGTCGGGCTGCTGGTCGTTGCGGTCGGTCATCAGGTCACCTCTCCTCGAACAGCCGTGCCAATACCCCGCCGGTCGGGTCGTCATGCCGGTCGAGGCGCATACGATCAACAGGTGGACTCGGGTGTGATCGTGGTGGGTGCCGGCATCGCCGGGGTGGCCTGCGCCGGTGAGCTGGTGCGGGCGGGCGTACGGGTGGGGATCCGGGAACGGGGTCGGGTGGCCGGGGGCCGGATGGCGAGCAGACGCTTCGACGGTCGCCCGGTCGACCTGGGTGCGGCGTACCTGACCGCGGACGACCCCGGCTTCGTCGAGGTGGTCCGCCGCTGGCAGGCCGCCGGGCTGGTGCGGGAGTGGACCGACACCTTCGTCGCGTACGGCCCGGACGGCCGGCGGGAGGTGCCCGGACCGGTCCGCTGGGCCGCGCCGCGCGGCCTGCGGTCCCTGGTCGAGGAGCTGGCCCGGGAGCTACCGGTGACCGTCGACCGGTGGGTGTCGGGCGTCGGGCCGGGCCCGGTGGTGGACGGCGCGCCCGCCGCCGCGGTGGCGCTCTGCACGCCGGGTCCGCAGGCCGCCCTGCTGCTCGACCCGGCGCTGACCGGTGTCACCCGGGCCGCCGAAGGACAGCGGTGGTCACCGGTGCTCACCGGGGTGCTGCGCTTCCCCGACCGGCGGTGGGTCGACTTCCGGGGTGCCTTCGTCAACGCGCATCCGGTGCTCGCCCTGGTCTGCGACGACGGCGACCGGCGTGGCGACGACGCCCCGGTGCTGGTCGCGCACACCACGCCGGAGTTCGCCGCCGGCCACCTGGCCCAGCCCAGCGCTGCCGGCCCGGCGATCGAGGAGGCCGTCCGTGACCTGCTCGGCCTGCCGGACCCGGCCGAGCTGACCCACGTACACCGGTGGACGTACGCCCGCCCGGTCGAGTCGGCTCCGGACGGGACGTTCTATCTGGACGACGACCTGGTGGGGCTGGCCGGGGACGCCTTCGGCAAACCCCGGGTCCAGAGTGCCTGGCGCTCCGGCCGGGACCTGGGCCGGGAACTCGCCCGCCGACTCACCGCCGGTCGCTGACCCCGCCGCCGCGCTCTGTCGCTGACGTGGCCGATGTCCGGCGTTGTCGGTGGCTGGCGGGGCGGACGTGGTCGGCGGCCGACGTGGTCGGTGGCTGACGCTGCCGGTGGCTGACGCTGCCGGTGGCTGACGCTGCCGGTCCCACCCGGCCGGGGCTCTGGTGCGGGATCCCCTTCAGCCCCGGGCGCCGTCCAGGGCCGGCTCGTCGCGTCGACCCTGCTCCGACGGGTCGGAGGTGCGTTCACCGGCCCGGTCCAGCAACTGCATCACCGGGGTCGCGGCCATCCCGTGCACCACCACCGAGACCACCACCACCAGGCCGACCGTCGCCCAGATCAGATCCGCCTGGGCGAAGTCCGCCTTGGTGGTGGCGTACGCCAGGTAGTAGAACGAGCCGACGCCCCGGATGCCGAACGACGAGATCACCCAGTGCTCGGCCGGTCGACCCGGCGCGCCACGCAGCGACAGCCAGCCGACCAGCGGTCGGATGACGAAGACCAGGGCCAGCCCGACGGTCGCCGCCTGCCAGGTGAGCGGGGCGAGCAGCCCGGTGATCACCGCGCCGCCGAAGAGCAGCAGCAGCAGGACGGTCAGCAGTCGCTCGGTCTGCTCGGCGAAGTCGTGCAGCACGGCGTGGAACTCGTGGGTCCGCTCGGCGGCCCGGATCGCCCGCGCGGCGACGAACACGGCCAGGAAACCGTACCCGCCGACCACCTCCACCAGCCCGTACGCCAGGAAGGTGGCGGCCAGTGCGAGGAAGCCCTCGGCGTGCCGGGCCAGCCGCAGCTCGCTCGGGGCGCGGAAGAAGAGCTTGCCGAGCAGCCAGCCGATCAGCAGGCCACCGCCGACGCCGACGGCCAGCTTGTAGAGCACGTCGACGGTGAACCACTCGGTGAACCAGCCCGACGGGGCCAGCCCGGCGGTGGCGATCGCGATTGCCGCGTAGACGAACGGGAAGGCCAGGCCGTCGTTGAGGCCGGCCTCGGAGGTCAGCGCGAAGCGCACCTCGTCCTCGGAGTCCTCGGCGTCGGTGGGTTCGCCCACCTGGACGTCCGAGGCGAGCACCGGATCGGTCGGGGCGAGGGCCGCGCCGAGCAGCAGTGCGGCGGCCGGCACCAGACCCGCCCACCACCAGCCGAGCAGCGCCACCGCCGCGATGCAGATCGGCATCGCGATGGCCAGCAACCGCCAGGTGGAGGACCATCGTTTCCAGCTCAACGGTCTGTCGATCTTCAACCCGGCACCCATCAGCGCCACGATCACGCCGATCTCGGTCAGGTGGGTGGCGACCTGCGGGTAGCGCAACGGGTCCGGGGCGGGCAGGCCGATGGGCAGGGCGAAGACCAGCATCCCCAGGCCGAGGAACGCTATCGGCATGGACAGCGGGCGACGTTCCAGCAGCCGGGGGAGTACCCCCGCCAGCAGCGCCCCCGCGCCCACCAGCGCGAACTCGACATCGACCAGTTCCACCCCGACCACCTCTCACCCCCGCCACGAATGTGAGCGGGGGTGGGACTGTGCCCCGTGGATGGCAGGGCTAAGCGTGGGTGTCCGGCTTGTCCCATGGTCGGTGGGAAGGTGGCGCCGATCCGGGGTCAGCCGGCGGGCAGCAGGATCTCGAACCAGACCGTCGAGCCGCGTACGGTCGGGTCGGTGCCCCAGGCGTCGGAGAGCTGTTCGATCAGCCCGAGGCCACGGCCGCGGCTGCTCAGCGTGTCGGTCTGGGCCCGGGTCACCGTGCCCCGGGTGCCGGAGTCGGCGACGGACACCAGCAGCCGTTCCGGGCTGAGATCGATCTCCACCCGGGCGGCGGTGCCGGCGTGCAGCAGCGCGTTGGTGGTCAGCTCGCTTGTGCACAGCACCGCCGCGCCGATCACCGCCTCGGGCACCTGCCACTCGCCCAGCTGCGCCGTCATCCAGTGGCGTACCCGGCTCGGCGCGGTCGGCTCGGCCGGCATCTCCATCCCGGCGGACCGGCTCGGCTTGAGCGCGTGCTCCACCGCCAGCACCGCCACGTCGTCCTCGGTGGCGCCGGGCACGGCGCCGGTGGCGACCGCGCAGAGCGCCCGGGGGTCACCGCTGGCGGCCCCGGTCACCGCCGCCGCCAGCCCGGCCAGGCCGGTGGTGAGGCTCTGCCGTCGCCGTTCGACCACCCCGTCGCTGTAGAGCAGCAGGGTGTCGCCGGGGGCGAAGGGCACGATGGCGGTCGGGGGCCGGCAGCCCAGCCCCAGGGGTGCCCCGGTCGGCAGTTCGACGAAGGTGGCGGTGGCGACGCCGTCCGGCCCACTACGCCGGATCAACGGCGGGGGGTGGCCGGCGCTGGCCATGGTGATCTCCCCCCGGTCGGCGTCGACCACCCCGAAGACCACCGTCACGAAGAGTTCATGGGTGCCGGTCTCGGTGCCCAGGCTCGCCACCAGCCGGTCCAGGCCGGCCAGGACCGCGTCCGGGCGCGGATCGGTAAGCGCCAGCGCCCGCAGGGCCGCGCGTACCTGCCCCATCCGGGCTGCGGCCTGCACGTCGTGTCCGGCGACGTCGCCGAGCACCACACCCAGGTCGCCGGAGGGCAGTAGGAAGGCGTCGTAGAAGTCACCACCGGCGGCGTTACCGTCGACACCCGGGTCGTACCGGGCGGCGATGCGCAGCCGGGGCAGCGCCGGCAACTGCTCCGGGAGCATGCTGCGTTGCAGCAGTTGGGCGGTGCCGTGCTGGGTCTCGAACCGGCGGGCCCGCTCCGCCGCCTGGCCGACCAGTTCGGCCGAGGCGGCCAGCAGCGCCCGTTCCGCCGCCGACCAGCCGTGCGGGGCCTGGTAGCCCACGGCCAGGCCACCCCGGATCACCGACGAGCGCAGCGGCACCGCGGCCAGCGAGCGGATCTTCTGGTCGTGCCGGTCGACCGCGATGTCCCGCAGCGGTTGGCCGTCCCCCGCGAAGAAGGGCACCCCGCTGCGGGCACCGACCACCACCGGAGCGGTGGTGTCCGCCGGGACCGGCCGCCACAGCGGGGGCAGCCGCTCGTCGGCCTCGTCGAGCAGTTCACCCCGGATCCGCCGGACCAGCCGCCAGGCGGGACCGTCGTCGACCGCGAAGGACACCTGGTCGGCGTCGAAGGAGTGCAGCGCGTAGCGCAGCGTCACCCGGGCCACGTCGTCCAGGGTGAGGGTGCCCGACAGGGCTGCGGCGAAATCGGACAGGCTCTGCAACTGCTGGGTGAGTTGAGTGGTCTGGGCGGCGACGGTGAGCACGCCGACGGTCCGGCCGGTGCTGTCGCGGACCGGGGAGTGGCCACGGGTGAAAACCGCGTGTTCACCGGTGGCGGCGGTGTGCTGGTGGATCGGGAGCACCGACTCCTTCTGGAGGAACGACTCGCCGTGCCGGTAGGCCCGTTCGATCACCTCACCGACACCGGGGGCGTGCCACAGGTCGGCGTAGACCTCGGGGGCCGGGCGGCCCATCGCGCCGGGGTGTCGGTCGCCGATCACCTCGGCGTACGCCTGGTTGTAGAGCAGGACGAAGTCGTCGCCGTAGTGCAGCGCCATCGGGACGGGACAGGACAGGATCACGTCGACCAGCACGCGGACCGCCACATCCCAGCCCTGCTGTGGGCCGAGCGGGGTGTCGGCCCACGGGTGGGCCCGTACGGCCGCCACCACCGGTGAGACCCCGGCCGGTCCCGGTACGGGGGCTGGTGACGTCGGGGCCCGCCCGACCGTGCCTGGCATGTCCGCAGCCTATCCGGCTCCGCCCCGGGCCGAACGGATCGTGTCCCGCGCAGCCGGGCCGGCGTCGTTGCCGAAGATGTTCGTGCAGGTCAGGGGCCTTTTCTAAAGACATGTCGGGAAAATCCGTACGGGTTCTGCGGCGTGCTGCCGCGGCGGACGGGTAACCGGGCGGCGCAGTCCATTGGACAGGGAGGGACATCATGCCGGAAACCCTTGCGGTCAGGCAGGTCGACATCGGTAGCGCCTTGACCGACATGTGGCGCTCGGTGCTGCTCTTCGTGCCGCGGGCCATCGCATTCATCGTCATCCTCGTGGTGGGCTGGCTCATCGCCCGCGCGGTACTCAAGATCGTGGACGCGGCGCTGGAACGGGTGGGCTTCGACCGGGCGGTCGAACGGGGCGGGATCAGACGCGCGTTGGAACGGACCAGGTACGACGCCAGTGACATCCTGGCCCGACTCGCGTACTACGCGGTGCTGCTGTTCACCCTGCAGTTCGCCTTCGGGGTGTGGGGGCCCAACGCGATCAGCGACCTCATCCGAGGGGTGGTGGCCTGGCTGCCGCGGGCGTTCATCGCGATCGTCATCGTGGTCGTCGCCGCCGCGATCGCCAACGCCGTCCGGGACCTGGTCTCCGGAGCGCTCGGCGGCCTGTCGTACGGCAAGGTGCTGGCCGACGTGACGGCCATCTTCATCCTGGCGCTCGGGGTGATCGCCGCACTGAACCAGGTCGGCATCGCCACCACGGTCACCACGCCGGTCCTGATCGCGGTGCTCGCCACCGTGGCCGGCATCCTGATCGTCGGCGTCGGCGGCGGTCTGGTGAAGCCGATGCAGTCCCGCTGGGACGGCTGGCTGGACCGGGCGGCCGAGGAGTCGCGGGCGGTCCAGGAGCACCGGCGGGCCCGTGCGGCCGGACAGGGCGACATGAACCGGCAGATGGCCGACCGGGGCGGCGAGCGGACGCAGGCCATGCCGCGCGTCGACGAGGCCCGGACGATGGCCGGCGGCCGGGGCACCTACCAGTCGGGAGCCCCCGGCGACGAGACCCAGCAGTTCGGCCGTCCGGGCAGCTGAGTCGGCACGTACCACCGGGAAGGGTGTCCGCGCGACGCGGGCGCCCTCCCGTCGGCGCTGCGCCAGGCGCGGTCCGGGCGGGCCAGGCCGGGGCGGGTCAGGCCGGGTCGAGGTGCCGGGGGTCGAGGGCGCGGGCCAGGACGCAGACCGCGAGTAGTCGGGTCAGCACCCAGTCCGGCGCGGCGAAGTCGACCGCGCCGGCGGGAAGCAGGCCGTAGGCGCCGGCCGTGTCGCGGACGCCCTCGGCATAGCCGGCCAGGGCCGCCGGGGTCAGCGGTCGACGGTCACCGTCGAGGCTGTCCCGGATCGCCGCGGCGTGCTGGTCGACCAGCGCGAGCAGGCCCGGCCGGGCCGCGGCGGCGGCGAGGCCGGGAGCGCCGACCGAGGCGGTGAGCAGGGCCAGGCGGGAGCGCGCCGCGCTCACGGCGGTCCCGGTCGCGACCTGGGGGTACGGCACTCGCATGAGGACCGAGGTTAACCACCGGGTAACCGGGGCGGAGTCGGCCGCTCGGCCGGTACCGGCACCCCCTCCGGCCGGTCGGACTCCGCCGCGCGGACCGACCCGGTCCCCGGCGGCCAGCGGGAGCACCGCGCGCACCCGCCGCCTCCCGGACCGAGGTGGGCATCGACGTGACGGACCGGCCCAACGGGGACGGCGACCCCGGGTGGGCCGGAACCGCCTGACAGAGCAACCCGTCCTGCTGCGGGGTATCGCCGCGCAGCAGGACGGTGGGATCGGTGCCGGCCGGCGGTCACCCGGGACGGCAGTGGCCCGGCTCAGGGGGTGAGCGACCCGAGCAGGAGGGTGCCGGTGCAGGGCAGTTGCCCGACGTTGCCGACGGTCAGGACGTACTGCCGTTGGCTGGTGCCGTCCGGCCAGCCGTAGTTGCCGGTGGCCCCGGGTGCCAACGTCCCGGTCGATCAGTCGTGGGTCGGGGTCAGCCAGGACAGCAGGATGGTGGCCGCGCAGGTGGCCGTGCCGCTGTTGCGGACCACGAAGTGGAAGCGCCGCTCGCCGCTCGGCTCCCGGGAGTACCAGCTCCGGCTGAGCTCGAACTGGCAGAGGGTCGTGGAGCTGGCCCCGGTCGGGGAGAAGCCGACCTGGTAGGCCGCGTCGAGCGGGTTGGCGTTGTTCCACACCCAGCCCTGGGTGGCACCGGCGGCGACCGGGCCGGTGGACCACACCACATCCACACCGTCGGTCGTCTCGTCACGGTCGGCGCTCCTCGGCGTGTGGCGGCGTGACCACAAGGTCGCACAGGCGCGGTCGGCGCGGCGGGGCCGATATCCGACAGTGCGTGACCGCCCCCGGGTCGCTCGCCGTCGCTACAGTCCAGATCCCGCCCGGAAGGAATCCCGTCGATGGCATCGTCCCGAACCGACCGCCGGTGGTGCGGCCTGCACCTCGCCGGCCTCCTCGTGGTGGCCCTCGCCGCGCCGCTGCCGCACCCCGGGGCGGCGGTCGCCGGCACCGCGCTCGGGGACGGCGACGTGCTGGTCGCCCGCACCGCGCAGGACTACACCTACCGCACCTACCAGCGGCGCTGGTCGGTGGTCGCCGTGCAGCCCGCCGCGACCGCCGACTGGGACCTGACCCTGCGGGACACCGCCGGCGTCACCCTGGCCACGAGCTGGTACGGCATCGGGCTGACCGACTTCGTGGTGGTCGACTCCACCGCCGGGCATCGACCCTTCGGCGGGTACACGGCAGTGGTCACCGCGTACACCGCCGGTCCCTACTGGGTGCAGCAGCGCACCGACACCGCGACGATCACCCTGCCGCCGGTGACCCACTCCGGCACCACCGGCGCCGCCGACCCCGACCTGGCCTTCTCCAGCCTTGTCGACCACGACGTGGTCGCCGTCGCCGACCTCTGGCTGGCGGCGGGAGAGTCGTTCTGGGCGAACACCACGACCGCCGCGTCGTCGCTGCTGCTGGCGGAGAGCGACCCCGCCGATGCGGCGACCTTCGTGCAGGGCCGGGCCACCGTGGCGGCCCGACAGCACACCCAGGTCCTCGACGGCTGCACGCGCTATACCGCGCAGCGCACCGGCTGGCACGCTCTGGTCCAGATCGGCGACCGGACGCCGAGCACGCACGTCCCGACCCAGGGCACCGGGTACGCCCTGCACCGGGTCGACCCGGCCCGCCCGCTCAGCTGCCCGCAGCGGGAGTTCCCCGGCCCGACCCCGTGACGGGCGGTGCCGGGCAGGTCAGTCGGCGGGTGTGGCGTCGGCCGGACGGCGACGGCTGGCGTCGTCGGCGATGATCACGGTGGCCACCATGAGCGCGACGCAGATGCTGAACAACCACGAGTCGTCGGAGGCGAACCTGGCGGCGACCGGGGCCTGGACGGCGGCGAGCAGGAAGCCGAGCCAAGCCAGGCGGCGCTGACGAGGGGTGAGGAAACCGGAACCCTGTTGCATCCGGAAAGTCTTGCGCGGTCGCCTCGGATTGCCGGCAGCCGAACGGCGGATTCTGGACGACCTGTCCGGTTTCCTGCCCGTCCGGGCGTTCCACTCTGCCGGTTCGGGGGAGGCGACAATCACGTCGACCCGTTCTCGCTGATGCGGCAGGATGAGCCTCCGTGTCCGTCGCCCCGCCGCGTTCCTCGCTGCTCCTGCTCGCCTACCTCGCCTTCGTCAGTCTCGGCCTGCCCGATGGACTGCTCGGCGTCGGCTGGCCCTCGATCAGCGCCGAGTTCGGCGTACCGACCGGAGCGGTCGGCCTGGTGCTCACCGCCGGCACGGTCGGGTACCTGACCTCCAGCGTGCTCGCCGGGTTCACCCTCGCCCGGCTCGGCGTGGGCCGGCTGCTGGCCGGCAGCACCCTGCTGGCGAGCCTGGCCCTGACCGGGTACGCCACCGCACCCGCGCTGACCGTGCTGATCTGCTGCGCGCTGGTCCTCGGCCTCGGCTCCGGTGCCATCGACTCGGGCCTCAACGCCTACGCCGCCGGAGCGTTCGGCCCCCGGCACATGAACTGGATGCACGCCTTCTTCGGCCTCGGCGTGGCGATCGGCCCACTGGTGATGACCGCGATGTTGAGCACCGGCGCGGGCTGGCGCTGGGGGTACGCGGTCACCGCCGCCGCCCAGCTCGCCCTGGCCACCGCGTTCGCGCTCACCGTCGGGGCGTGGCGGGACCGGGCAGGTACGGCAGCCCGGCCCGCGTCGGCCGCCGGCGACCCGTTGCCCGCCGCTGGGTCCGACCCGTTGCCTGCCGGGTCCGAGTCGCGGTCGGAGCGTGCTGTTCCGGTCGACGCGGGGTCGGTGCCGGGCCGGACCGGAGCGTCAGTGCCGACCGGGCCGGCGGTGGTGCGGGTCTCCGAGACGCTCCGGCTGCCCGCGGTCTGGTTCGGCGCGCTCGCCTTCGCCGTCTACGTGGCGATCGAGGTGTCCGCGGGGCTCTACGCGTTCCTGCTGCTCACCGAGGGCCGAGGGCTGCCCGCCGCCGTCGCCGGGGTGTGCGTGTCGACATACTGGGGCAGCCTCTTCGTCGGCCGGGTGGTGCAGGGGCTGGTGGCCGAGCGGCTCGGCACCGCCCGGGTGCTGCGGGGCAGCCTGCTGGGGATGGCGGCCGGTGCGGTGCTGATCGCGTTGCCGGCCCCGGGCGCGGTGACGGTGGCCGGTCTGGTGGTGCTCGGCTTCGCCGCCGCGCCGGTGTTCCCGCTGCTCACCCTGAGCACCGCGGAGCGGGTCGGCCGGCAGCACGCGGACCGGGTGATCGGCGTGCAGATCGGTGCCGCCGGGATCGGGGCGGCCCTCATCCCGGCCGGTCTCGGCGTGCTGCTCGGCGACATCTCCGTCCGGCTGCTCGGCCCGGCGTTGACGGTGCTGGCGGTGGCGCTACTGGTGGTGCACGCCGCCGCCGCCCGCCGTACCGCCCCGTCGCCCGCCGCCTGAACCGCCGCCGGGCGGGGCGGGGACGTCACATCGTGTCGGGGCCGGTACGTCCGGTCGTGGAGGGCCGGTAGGCGCGCTCGGTGTCGGTCATCTCCCGCCGTTCGGCCGCCGGGCCGGCGTCCCGGTCCACCGGTTCGGGACCGTGCCCGAAGGCGGCCTCCTCGCCCGCGTCGTTGCCGGTCGGGTCGTCGGCCTGCCCGTCGATTGTCGACCGGGCGATCGCCCGGTCCAACTCCTCAAGCGGTGTCTTCTGCTCGTCCCGCCAGACCCTGCCGTCGTTGTTGTCCGTCATCCCATCGCGGTACCCCGACCCGGTGGTCGCAAACGGCCAGGCACCGGGAGGAACCACCGGCCGCGAACCGCTGACGGCCGCCGGGGGAGCCGGCGGCCGTCGATGGTTCGTGGGGTGCGGGGTGGGGATCAGGGCTGGGGCCGGTCGACCGACCCGCGCCACGCCCCGGTCTCCTGACCGCGACGCTCGATGAACTGCTTGAACCGCTCCAGGTCGCCCTTGGTCCGACGGTCGACCACGCCCAGCTTGTCGCCGGCCTGCTCGACCACGCCGTGCGGTTCGAAGTCCATCTGGAGGGTCACCCGGGTGTTGCTCTCGTCGAGGCGGTGGAACGTCACCACGCCGGCCTGCTGGGTGCCGCCTGTCGACTTCCAGGCCACCCGCTCGTCGGGCAGCTGCTCGGTGATCTCGGCGTCGAACTCGCGCTTGACCCCGGCGATCTCCACGGTCCAGTGGGTCATCGTCTCCGACAGCTGCCGGACCTCCTGCACCCCCTCCATGAAGTGGGGGAACTCCTCGAACTGGGTCCACTGGTCGTAGGCGGTCCGTACCGGTACCGACACGTCCACATGCTCGATAACGCCGCTCATTGGAAGTCCTCCTCTGCCCGCTGGTGGTCGTCCGGATCGTGGGCCGATCCGGTCACCAGCGCGTCGTCTCGTTCCGGTGCCCGAGTGCGGCCCACACCTCGGAGATCGTCTGGTAACGCGTCTCCTCCGGCAGCCGCTCCAGGGCGGCCACCAGGTCGTCGGGCGCCTGGTTCTCCCGGGCGTTGGCGATCAACGCCAGCCGGTCGCCGGGCAGGGCCGTCATCGTGATGAACCGGCCCAACCGGCTGCGCGCCTCCACGTCCTCCGCACTCATCCCCTGCGGGGTGCCGGTGCGCAGGTCGCCCGCCGGGGCCGTGGTGGCACCCGGCTGGTCCTCGCCGGCCGGCTCCGCCTCGCGGAACTCCTCGACCCGTGAGCCGCCGGTGCCCGGCCCCTGGACGAGGCCGCTGACCTCCTGGCTCATCTGGTCGTCGACCCTCGGTGCGTGCTTGCTGCTGCCACGTTCCATGTCTGGTGTGCTACCCGCAGCCGTCCCGGGGAAACGCCGGACCGGACGTCGAACCCGGCAACCGGTCACGAACCGGCGGTGGCCTTCGGTGGCAGCGCCGGCTCACCCGGGTCCTCCTGGCCCGCCTGCAACCGGCGCCCCCGCTGCAACTCCGCGTTGATCTGCACCCCGAACATCAGCGCCGAGTTCGACAGGTAGAGCCAGACCAGGAAGGCGATCACCGCGCCCAGGCTGCCGTAGGTGACGTCGTACGAGCCGAAGTTGGCCACGTAGAGGCCGAAGCCGAAGGAGACGACGATCCAGGACAGCAGCGCCACCGCCCCGCCCGGGGTGAGCCAGCGGAACCGGGGCTGCCGGACGTTCGGCGCGATCCAGAACATCAGCGACAGCAGGGCCATCATGACCATCGCCAGCACCGGCCACTTCGCGACGCTCCACATCGTCCGGGCCAAACCACCCGCGCCGACCAGGTCGCCCACCGCGTCGGCCACCGGACCGCTGACGATCAGGCCCAGCGCCACCACCGCCAGCAGCAGCAGCGACAGCGCGGCCATGCCGATCTGCAACGGGCGCAGCCGGTAGAACGGGCGACCCTCCTCGACCCCGTAGATCGCGTTGGAGGCCCGGGTGAACGCGCCGATGTATCCGGACGCCGACCACAACGCGCCGAGCAGACCGAAGCTGAGCAGCACCTTCGTCCCGCTCTGCTGGTCGACCACCGTGCGGACCACCGAGACGAAGCCCTCGTTGCCGACCACCGAACCGGCCCCGATGTCTCGGGCCAGGTCCAGCACCGTGTCCACGGTCCGCTCGCCGTCCGAGACCAGACCGACCAGGGCCACCACCACGACGGTGGACGGGAACAGGGCGAGCACCCCGTAGTAGGTCAGCGCCGCCGCCCAGTCGGCGCAGTTGTCGTTGACGAAGCCCTGACCGCTGCGGACCAGCACCCCCCGCCAGGTCGACCAGCTCAGCTGACGTATCCGGCGGGGAATGCGTACCTGCGGCCCCTCACCGGTGACCACGGTCGGCTCCGTCGCTGCCATCCTCGGCTCCTCGTCCACCCGACGACCCGGCGGACCCGACGTCCGGCGCGCGTCTGGGCCGGGCGGTACCCGACGGTGGAAATCGACAAACCCGACGCCGGCGTTTGCCGGTGCGGGCGCCGGGAACCGTTCAGGCAGCCAGACAGTCGACGCGAAGGAGGACGAGATGCCCGGGCGCGAGGTACTGCCCAGCACGCTGCGACGCTCCCCGGAGAAGGCGCAGCGCACCTGGGAGAAGACGCACGACTCGGCGGTGGAGACCTACGGCGAGGGGGAGCGGGCGCACCGTGCCGCCTTCGCCGCCGTCAAGCACCAGTTCGAGAAGGTCGGCGACCACTGGGAGCCGAAGGGTCGCAAGGGGCCCAGCGACCGGCAGGCGGAGGGTGGCGGCCCCGGCCGGCGGGCTCCCACCGCCGGTGGGGTGGACGCCAACGCCACCAAGGACCACCTGATGCAGGTGGCGAAGAAGCTCGACGTACCGGGCCGCAGCCGGATGACCAAGCCGGAACTGGTCAAGGCGATCGAGAAGGCCAACGACCGGGCCACCCGCAGGGCCCGCGGCGACTGACTGACTGCGGGGTACGCGCCACGCGGGGCCGCCCCGACCGGGGCGGCCCCGGCTCACCAGTGGCCGCCGCCCGGCGCCTCCAGGTGGACCGCCTTGACCGTGCTGAACTCGTCAAGCAGCTCCGGGCCGTACCCGAAGCCCTGGCCGCTGCCCCGGCGTGGCTGCGCGGCACCGCCCGGCGCGCCCCCGAACACCGCGTTGACCTTCACGGTGCCCACCGGCAGCTCCCGCCAGGCCCGCTGGGCATGACTCATCGACCCGGTCAGCACCGTCGCGGCCAGCCCGTACGGAGAGTCGGCGGCGCACCGCAGCGCCTCGCTGAACGAGTCCACCGTCACCACGGCGGCCACCGGCCCGAACGTCTCCTCGCGGACCACTGTCATCTCGTGCCGGCAGTCGGTGACCACCGTCGCCGGATAGAACGCCCCCGGCCCGTCCGGCAGCACCCCACCGGCGCGCAGCGTCGCCCCCTGCGCCACCGCCGCGGTCACCTGGCCGTGCACGTGGTCGCGGTGCCGTCGGTCGACCAGCGGCCCGAGTTCGGTGCCCGGGTCGCGCCCCGGGCCGACCACCAGGGCGGTGGCCCGCTCCACCAGCGCGTCGACGAAGTCCTCGGCGACGTCCCGGTGCGCGTAGATCCGCTCCACCGCCACGCAGAGCTGCCCGGCGTTGGCGAACGCCCCGATGGCCGCCTGGTCGGCGGCCCAGCGCGGATCCACCCCGGCGTCCACCACGAGCGGGTCGCTGCCGCCGTTCTCCAGCAGCGCCTTGGCTCCGGTGCGGGCGCAGGCCGCCGCGATCGCCCGGCCGGTCGTGGTGGCACCGACGTGCGCGACAACGTCCACCGGCTGGGCGGCCAGCGCCGCGCCCACCTCGGCGCCCCCGGTCAGCAGGGACAGCACCCCGGCGGGGAACACCCCGTCGAACAGCCGGGCCAGCAGCCAACCGGTGACCGGGGTGCGCTCGCTGGGCTTGTACAGCACCACGTTGCCGGTGACCAGGGCGGCACCGAGCAGACCGCAGGAGACCGCCACCGGGTCGTTCCACGGGGTGATCGCGGCGACCACCCCACGCGGCTGCGGCGTCATGAAGTCGATCGCGTCACCGCCGCCGTGCAGCGTCCGGCCGCCCCGCAGCGGTCCCAGCTCGGCGTACTGGCGCAGGGTGCCGACGCCGGCCGCCACCCCGCCCCGGGCGTCGGCAAGCGGCTTGCCCATCTCCGCCGTCGTCGCGGCGGCCAGTTCGTCGGCCTCCGCCGCGACCGCGTCCGCCGCCTCGTGCAGCAACTGCGCCCGCTGCGCGGCCGGCGTCGCCGCCCACCCGGCGACCACCTCCCGTGCCGCCCCGACCGCCTTGGCCACCTCGTCGGCCGTCGCCACCGGCACGGTGCCGACCGGGGAGCCGTCGGCCGGGTCGTGCACCGTCAGCTCACCGCCCTCGCCGCCCGCGCCCCACACCCCACCGATCAACTGCTCCACCCGGTACATGCGGCGGGATGCCCGGCTCCCGGCGGAGCAAACACGTTTCGCCCGGTTGCCGGCGGGGTAGCCGGATCCGATGATCTCGCCCGGCACGGACACCGCGGACGCCGTCGTCATCGGCGCCGGACACAACGGCCTGGTGGCCGCCAACCTGCTCGCCGACGCCGGCTGGGACGTGGTGGTGTTGGAGGCGACCGCCGCGCCCGGTGGGGCGGTCCGCTCCGCCGAGGTCACCGCCCCCGGCTACCTCAGCGACCTCTACAGCTCCTTCTACCCCCTCGGGTACGCCTCTCCGGTGCTCGGCGGCCTCGACCTGCCCCGGTACGGCCTGAACTGGACACACGCCCCGGACGTGCTGGCGCACCTGCTGCCCGACGGTCGGGCCGCCGTGATCAACCGGGACCTCGACACCACCGCCGCCTCGCTGGAGAGGTTCGCCCCCGGCGACGGAGAGCGCTGGCGGCACGCGTACGCCGACTGGGCGCAGGTGTCCGGGCCGATGCTCGACGCCATCACCACCCCGTTCCCCCCGGTACGCGGCGGGCTGGGGCTGCTGCGTCGACTGCGTGTCGGCGGTGCGCTACGGCTGGCCCGTCGGCTGGTCCTGCCGGTCCGCAAGCTCGGTGCCGAGCTGTTCGCCGGCGAGGGCGGCCCGGCGCTGCTGGCCGGCTGCGCCCTGCACACCGACCTGTCCCCCGAGGAGGCCGGCTCCGGCGTGTACGGCTGGCTGCTGGCCATGCTGGGCCAGGAGGTCGGCTGGCCGGTGCCGGTCGGTGGCGCCCAGCGGATCACCGACGCGCTCGTCGCCCGGCTCACCGAGCGGGGCGGCCGGATCTCCTACCGGGCGGAGGTCGACCGGGTGCTCACCGCCCGGGGCCGGGCGATGGGGGTACGCACCGTCGGCGGGGCCACCTGGCGGGCCCGCCGGGCGGTGCTCGCCGACGTGCCCGCCCCCGCCCTCTACCTGGACCTGGTCGGCGCCGCCCAGCTGCCACCCCGACTGGTGGAGGACCTGGCCCACTTCCGCTGGGACGGCTCCACCCTCAAGGTCGACTGGGCGCTCTCCACCCCGGTGCCGTGGACCGACCCGGCGTTGGCCGGCGCCGGCACCGTGCACCTGGGTGCCGACCTCGACGGGCTCACCACCTACTCCGCCGAACTGGCCCGGGGCGAGATCCCGGCGAAGCCGTTCCTGCTCGCCGGGCAGATGACCACCGCCGATCCGACGCACTCGCCGGCCGGCACCGAGTCGATGTGGTCGTACACCCACCTGCCGTTCCGGCGGCACTGGCGGGCCGAGGACATCGCCCGGCAGGTGGACCGGATGGAGGACGTGCTGGAGGCGGCCGCCCCGGGGTTCCGCAGCCGGATCGTCGGCCGGCACGTCGCCGGGCCGGCCGAGCTGGAGCAGGGCGACCCGAGCCTGGTCGGCGGGGCGCTGGGCGGTGGCACCGCCGCGGCGTACCAACAGCTGTTCCTGCGCCCGATCCCCGGCCTGGGCCGGGCCGACACCCCGGTCGACCGGCTCTACCTGGCCAGTGCCTCGGCGCACCCCGGCGGCGGGGTGCACGGCGCACCCGGCGCGAACGCCGCCCGGGCGGCCCTGGCCCGCGACCGCGCCGTCACCGGTGGTCTGTACGCCGGCATGATCGACGCCGCGCACCGGACGCTCTACCGCTGACGCCGTGTCCCCGGTGCGGCACCCCACGGCTGTCGCCGTCCACCACAGTCGTCGGCCCGGCGTCCGCACCGGGCCGGCGACTGTCGGTCAGGAGTCCAGGTTGCGGTGCCGGGTACGCAGCTTGAACGGCATCAGCGCGCTCTCCACCTTGGTGGCGGTGGTCATCTTGGACAAGCCGTCGCGCCGCTCCTCGAACCGGATCGGCACCTCCAGGATGGTGTGCCCCAGCTTGGTGGCCAGGTAGTGCATCTCCACCTGGAAGCTGTAACCGTTGGACTGCACCCGGTGCAGGCCGATGTCGCGCAGCGCGTCCGCCCGCCAGATCTTGAAGCCGGCCGTCAGGTCGCGGATGCGCACCCGCAGCAGGGTGTGCACGTAGAGGTTGGCCCACCCGCTGAGCGCGCGACGGTAGAGCGGCCACGCCTCGTCGAGCTGGCCGCCCGGCACGTACCGGGAGCCGATCACCACGCCGGCCTGGGTGGAGAGCAGCGCGCCCAGCATCCCGGGCAGCGCCGCCGGCGGGTGCGACAGGTCGGCGTCCATCTGCGCCACGTACTCCGCGCCGCCGTCCAGGGCCCGGCCGATGCCGTCCACGTACGCCCGGCCCAGGCCCTCCTTGCCGGCCCGGTGCACGACCTGCACCCGGTCCGGATGCTCAAGGGCCAGCTTGTCGGCCACCTCACCGGTGCCGTCCGGCGAATTGTCGTCGGCGACGAGCACCTTCAGGCCGGGCAGCGGCAGGGCCAGCAACTGGTCGACCAACACCGGGAGGTTGCCCGCCTCGTTGTAGGTGGGGACCACGACGGTCAGGCGTGCGTCCCGCCACGGTGACGGCAGCTCCACGGGTTCGATCATCTCGGACATCCTCAGTCGGCGGACGGCATTCCCCCACAGGGTAGCCAAAGCCCGACCGAGGCCCTGCCGAGGCTCCCCGCGACCGCCCGGTCACCGTTCGGCGCGCTCGTCGGCCTTCTGCCGGGTGGCGATGTCGGAGAGCCGGCGCAGGGTCTCCCTGTTGCGCTGGTGCAGCACCAGGTCGTTGAGCCTGTTGCGGAACCAGTGCAACGGGCCGGCGGCGAAGTCCTCACCGATCCGTACCCGGGTCGCGCCGTCGCCCTCCGGGGTCAGGGTGAACACCACTACCGCCTCGCCGACCGGCCACAACCCGGCCCGCAGCACCAGCCGGTGCGGCGGGTCGCAGACCAGCACCGTCGAGGCGTCCTCCAGCGAGAACGGCCACGGGCCGGCCCGGTGGTGCAGGCGGGTGCCCACCCGGGGCCACTGCGCGTCGACGTCACGCACGTGCACCGTGCCGACCACCCAGTCGCTGTACGTCCAACCGTCGGCCAGCACGTCGAAGACCTGCTGCGGGGGTGCATCGATCACTTTCTCCACAATCGCCACCGTCGACCAGTACCCGGGCCGGCGTACGCTAACCCGCCGGGTTAGCTTCTCCGGGCCGACGGGTAACGCTGCACCGACGGACGCGGCTGACGACGAACGGGTCGCGGCGGACCGGCGGCGACGGGTCACGCGCGGACCCGCCCGCCGTACCGGCCGGTAGGCCCAGGTTTACTCCTCGGGGCCTCGGGAACCCGCCGCCCGTGCGACGGGACGCGGAGCCGTATCAGCGCAGGCCAGGCCGGGACGACCCGGTCGCCGGCCAGGGCGTCCCCGCGCTGTACGACGCGGTGCTGCTGGACCGTGACGGCACCCTGGTCGAGGACGTGCCCTACAACGGCGACCCGGACAAGGTCCGGCCGGTGCCGGGGGCGCGGGCGGCGCTGGACCGGCTGCGCGCCGCAGGCCTGCGGCTGGGCGTGGTGACCAACCAGTCAGGCCTGGCCCGTGGGCTGTTCTCCACCGCCCAACTGCGGGCCGTCAACGCCCGGGTCGAGCAACTGCTCGGGCCGTTCGACACCTGGCAGTGCTGCCCGCACGACGAGCGGGCCGGCTGCGCCTGCCGCAAACCGGCCCCCGGCATGGTGCACGCCGCCGCGCGGGCCCTCGGCACCACCCCGGACCGCTGCGTGCTGGTCGGGGACATCGGCGCCGACCTGGCCGCCGCCGACGCGGCCGGCGCTGCCGGGGTGCTGGTGCCCACTGCGGCCACCCGGGCCGCCGAGGTGGCCGCCGCCGGGCACGTGGCCGTCGACCTGCCCGCCGCGGTGCAGCTGATCCTGGACCGGGCCGCACTGCTCGCCGGCCTGTCCCCGCACCGGCCCGTCCCCGCACCGGTCGCCGGCCTGCCCGGTCGCCGGCCCGGCACCGTGCTGGTGGTCCGCAGCGACTCCGCCGGGGACGTCCTGGTCACCGGTCCCGCCGTCCGCGCCGTCGCCGCACACGCCGAGCGGGTCGTGCTGCTCTGCGGTCCCCGGGGCCGGGACGCCGCAGCTCTGCTGCCCGGCGTCGACGAGATCGTCGAGTGGCCGCTGCCCTGGATCGACGGCGTACCCGCCCCAGTCGACCCGGGGGACATCGGTCGGCTCGTCGAGCGGCTGCGCGCCGTCCGGGCCGACGAGGCCGTCGTCTTCACCTCCTTCCACCAGTCGGCGCTGCCGCTGGCGCTGCTGCTGCGGATGGCCGGCACGCCGAGGGTCAGCGCGATCAGCGACGACTACCCCGGTTCCCTGCTCGACGTCCGGCACCGGATCCCCGACGGGCTGCCCGAGCCGGAACGGGCCCTGTCGCTGGCCGCCGCCGCCGGTTTCACCCTGCCCGACGGTGACGACCCGCGGCTGCGCATCCGCACCGACCGGGTGCCGCCCGCCCCGGCCGGGCTCGGCGGTCCCGGATACCTGGTGCTGCATCCCGGCTCGGCGGTGCCGAGCCGGGCCGTCCCGCCCGAGTTGGCCGCCCGGATCGTCCGGGTGCTCACCGCCGCCGGTCACCGGGTGGCGGTCACCGGTGGACCCGACGAGACCGCGTTGACCGCCCGGGTGGCCGGCGACACCGGCATCGACCTCGGCGGCCGGACCGGCCTGGCCGAGCTGGCCGCCGTGCTCGCCGGGGCCGGTGCGCTGGTGGTCGGCAACACCGGCCCCGCCCATCTGGCGGCCGCGCTGGGCGTGCCGGTGGTCAGCCTGTTCGCCCCCACCGTCGGTTATGGACAGTGGGGGCCGTACCGGGTGCCGGCGGTGCGGCTGGGCGACGCCAGCGCGCCCTGCCGGGACACCCGGGCGACGATCTGCCCGGTGGCGGGTCACCCCTGCCTGTCGGCCGTCGAACCGGGCCGGGTCCTCGACGCGGTACGCCTGCTGGGCGTCGTCGCCGACGCGCCGGCCCGACCGGCCGGCTCGCCGCCGACGGTCCGGTCCGGCCCGCCGTCGGGCGGGGTGACGCCGGTGACCGTCGGGCGGGGGAGTGCCCGATGAACATCCTGCTCTGGCACGTACACGGGTCGTGGACCACGTCCTTCGTGCACGGCAGGCACCGCTACCTGGTGCCGGTCACCCCCGACCGCGGACCGTACGGGTTGGGCCGGGCCCGCACCTACCCCTGGCCGGACAGCGCCGTCGAGGTGACCCCGCAGCAACTGCGCCGGGAGGACGTCGACGTGGTGCTGCTGCAACGCCCCGAGGAGTTCGACCTGGCCTGCGAGTGGCTCGGCCGACCGGTGGGTCGGGCGGTGCCGGCGATCTACGTCGAGCACAACACCCCGAAGGGCGACGTGCCGAACACCCGGCACCCGGTGGCCGACCGGGACGACCTGCTGCTCACCCACGTCACCCACTTCAACGAGCTGTTCTGGGACAACGGGAGCACCCGCACCGCCGTCGTCGAACACGGCGTCGTGCCACCCGCCGTGACCTGGACCGGCGAACTCGACCGGCTCGCCGTGGTGATCAACGAGCCGGTACGCCGTGGCCGGATCACCGGCACCGACCTGCTGGCCCGGTTCGCCGAGATCGCCCCGCTGGACGTCTTCGGCATGGGGGTGACCGGGCTCGCCGACCATCTCGGCCTGCCGGCCGACCGGTTGACCAGCCACGACGACGTCCCGCAGCACCTGATGCACGCCGAGTTGGCCCGGCGGCGGGCGTACCTGCACCTGTGCCGGTGGACCTCGCTGGGGCTGAGCCTGATCGAGGCCATGACGATCGGCATGCCTGTGGTCGCGCTGGCCACCACCGAGGCCGTACAGGCGGTGCCACCCGGCGCGGGGGCGCTCGCCACCCGGGTCGACACCCTGCTGGCCGCCGCCGCCCGGTTCGTCGCCGACCCCGCCGAGGCCCGCCGGGCGGGTGCCGAGGCGCGTACCGCCGCCCTGGGCCGTTACGGCCTGGACCGTTTCCTCGCCGACTGGGACCGCCTGCTGGAGGAGGAAGTATGCGCATCGCGATGATCTCCGAGCACGCCAGCCCGCTCGCCGTGCTGGGCGGTGAGGACGCCGGCGGGCAGAACACCCACGTCGCGGAACTCTCCGCCGCGCTGGTGACGGCCGGGCACGATGTCCGGGTCTACACCCGGCGCGATGCCGTCGACCTGCCGGTCGCCGTCCGGGCCCCGGACGGGTACGAGGTGGTGCACGTCCCCGCCGGCCCCGCCGAGCCGGTCGCCAAGGACGCCCTGCTGCCGCACATGAAGGAGTTCAGCCACTGGCTCACCGCGCGGTGGCGGGGCGGGGACTGGACCCCCGAGGTGGTGCACGCGCACTTCTGGATGAGCGGGCTGGCCGCGTTGGCCGCCGGCCGGCAGACCGGGGTGCCGGTGGTGCAGACGTACCACGCGCTGGGCGCGGTCAAGAAGCGCCACCAGGGGGTGCAGGACACCAGCCCGGCCCGCCGGATCGGCTACGAACGGGAGCTGGGCCGCGCGGTCGACCGGGTGATCGCCCAGTGCCGCGACGAGGTGGGGGAGCTGGTCCGGCTCGGCGTCCCCCGGTCCCGGATGACAGTCGTGCCGTCCGGGGTCAACCTGGACACCTTCGCCCCGCTCGGTCCGGCCGTCGCGCGGGAACCCGGCCGTCCCCGGGTGCTCACCGTCGGCCGGCTGGTGGAACGTAAGGGCTTCCAGACGGTGATCCGGGCGATGGCGCTGGTCCCCGAGGCCGAGTGCGTGGTGGTCGGCGGCCCGCCCGGCGGGCTGCTGGAGACCGACCCGTACGCCAGGCGGTTGCGGGCGCTCGCCGGCACCTGCGGGGTCGCCGACCGGGTCCGGCTGGTCGGGGCGGTGCCCCGGGAGGAGATGGGCCGCTGGTACCGGTCGGCGGACGTGCTGGTCGCCGCCCCCTGGTACGAGCCGTTCGGGCTCACCCCGCTGGAGGCGATGGCCTGTGGGGTACCCGTCGTCGGCACCTCGGTCGGCGGCATCCGGGACACCGTGGTCGACGGGGTGACCGGTGACCTGGTCCCGGCCCGCGACCCGCAGGCCCTGGGCGCCGCGCTGGCCAGCCTGCTCGACGACCGGATCCGCCGCTTCGGGTACGCCACCGCCGCGTTGCAGCGGGCCCGCCGCAGCTACTCCTGGGCGACCGCCGCCGACCGGCTGGCCGAGGTGTACGCCGAGGTCGCCACGGTCCGCCGGCCGAGCCGGGTGGGCGCCTGATGACGACGTCGACCGGGGCGGCGCGGGCCGGCCTGCTGGACGCGCACCTGAACCTGCTGGCCGAGGCGCTGCTGCCGTACCGCGCGGCGGAGCCGTTGCTGGCCCGGTGGGGTACCGAGCTGGCCGGGATCCTCGTCGGCGGCGGCCGGTTGCTCGTCGCCGGCAACGGGGGCAGCGCCGCGGAGGCCCAGCACCTGACCGCCGAGTTGGTCGGCAAGCTGCGCGACGACCGGCAGCCGCTGTCGGCGATCGCCCTGCACGCCGAGACCTCGGCGTTGACCGCGATCGGCAACGACTACGGCTACGAGGAGGTCTTCGCCCGCCAGGTCCGGGCCCACGGCCGCCCGGGTGACGTCCTGCTGGTGATGTCCACCAGCGGGGCCAGCGGCAACCTGCTCGCCGCGGTCGCCGCCGCCCGGGAGACGGGGGTGCGCTGTTGGGCGTTCACCGGACCGGCGCCGAACCCGCTCGCCGGGGTCTGCCACGAGGCCCTCGCCGTCGCCTCCCCGGACAGCCAGGTGGTGCAGGAGCTGCACCTGGTCTCCACCCACGTGCTCTGCGAGTACGTCGACCGGGCGCTGCCCACGGCACTGGCCGCCCTGGCCGGGCAGGCGGCCACCGTGGCGGCCGACCTGCCTGGTCCGGCGGTGGACGGTCCGGCGGTGGACGGTCCGGCGGTGGACGACCTGCCCGCCCCGCCGGTGGCGGACGGTGGACCGGTGCGGACCGGGGTGGAGGTGGTCGTCGACGGGGCGTCGGCCGACGGGGAACGGGGAGGCGCGGCGTGAGGGGTCCCCTGGTGGTCATCGGCGACACCCTGCTGGACCGGGACGTCGAAGGCGCGGTGAACCGGCTCTGTCCCGACTCGCCGGTGCCGGTGCTGGACGAGACCGCGTACGCCGACCGGCCCGGCGGGGCGGGCCTGGCCGCGGTCTTCGCCGCCGCCGCGGGCGCCGAGGTGGCGCTGGTGACCGCGCTCGCCGACGACGCCGGGGCCGCCCGGCTCAGCTCCCTGCTGACCGCCGCCGGGGTGCAGGTGTACGGGTTGTCGCTGGCCGGGACGACGCCGGAGAAGATCCGGCTGCGGGCCAGGGGCCGGGTGCTGCTGCGGCACGACCGTGGCGGCGCCGTGGGTGAACCGGGGCCCCCCACCGATGCGGTGCTCCGGTTGATCGCCGGGGCGTCCGCGGTGCTGGTAAGCGACTACGGGCGGGGGGTGGCCCGGCAGCCGGCGCTGCGGGCGGCGCTGGCCGCGACCCGGGCGCCGGTGGTCTGGGATCCGCATCCGCGTGGCCCGGTCGCCGTACCCGGGGTGCAGTTGGTGACCCCGAACGAGTCGGAGGCCCGGGAACTGGCCAAGGTGCCACCGGGCGGCTCCCGGCTGACGACCGCCGCGCAGGCCGCGCAGAGGCTACGGGACCGCTGGCGGGCCGGCGCGGTGGTGGTGACCCTCGGCGGTGACGGTGCGCTGCTCTCCCACGCGGGGAAGACTCCGCTGATGGTCTCCGCGCCGGTCTCCGCCGAGGGGGACACCTGCGGGGCGGGGGACCGGTTCGCCTCGGCGGCCGGGCTGGCGCTGGCCCGGGGGGCGCTGGTCTCCGAAGCGGTCCAGGCGGCGGTCGGTGCGGCATCGGCGTACGTGGCGGACGGAGGGGTGGCCGCCGCGCTGCCCACGCCCGTGCGCGACTGCCCGCCGGTGCTCGTCGGCGGCGGGGAGCGGATCGGGGCCGCCGCCGCCGGCGCGGTGGTGGCCGAGGTACGGGCGGCCGGCGGGACCGTGGTGGCCACCGGCGGCTGCTTCGACCTGCTGCACGCCGGGCACGTGGCGACCCTCCAGGCCGCCCGGCAACTCGGCGACTGCCTGGTGGTCTGCCTGAATTCCGATGCCAGCGTCACCGGGCTGAAGGGTCCGGACCGGCCGGTGACCACGCAGGGCGACCGCGCCCGGCTGCTCGCCGCGTTGAGCTGTGTCGACGCGGTGGTGGTCTTCGACGAGGCGACCCCGCACGCGGCACTGGGCTGGTTGCGACCCGACATCTGGGTCAAGGGCGGGGACTACGCCACCGGCGTCGGGGACGAACCGATCCTGCCGGAGGCCGACCTGCTCCGCCGGTGGGGTGGGGACAGCGTGGTGGTGCCGTACCTGGACGGGCGCTCCACCACCGACATGATCGCGGCGGCCCGGGGCGAACGCCGGACCGCCGCGTCGGCCGACGCCCCGCAGCCGGAACCGGCCCGTTCCCCGGTGGAGGCGGCGGGGCCGGCGGGTTCGACAGCGGAGGGAGCACGATGAGCAGCAGTCCATTCCGGGCCGGTCGGACCGTCCTGGTCACCGGCGGATCGAGCGGGCTCGGCGCGGCGGTGGTCACCGCCGTCGCGCGGGCCGGCGGACGACCGTTGGTGCTGGACCGGCGCCGCCCCGACGACGACGGGGTGCCGTGGGTCGGGTGCGACCTGGCCGACACCCGGGCCGCCGAGGAGGCCACCCGGGAACTGGCCGAGCGGGCCGGCGGGCTGGACGCGGTGGTGACCGCCGCCGGGATGGACGTGCCGGGCCGGCTGGCCGACGTCCCCCGCGAGACCTGGGAACGGATCGTCGTGGTGGACCTGCTCGCCACGGTGGCGGTGGTCCGGGCCGCGCTGCCCTACCTGGAGGCGTCCCGGGGCAACGTCGTCACGGTCGCCTCCACCCTGGGCGTCAAGGCGGTCGGGGACGCCACCGCGTACTGCGCGGCGAAGTTCGGGGTGGTCGGCTTCACCCGGTCGCTCGCCGCCGAGCTGGCCGGCAGCGTCGGGGTGACCCTGCTGATCCCGGGCGGGATGCGGACCGCCTTCTTCGACGACCGTGACCCGCAGTACCGACCCGGGCCGGATGCCAAACTCAACGCCCCGGAGGACACCGCCGCCGCGGTCATGTTCGCGCTGTCCCAGCCGCCCGGCTGTGCCGTTCGGGAGTTGGTGGTCTGTGCCGAACAGGAGACCTCGTACCCGTGATCCTGGTGCTGCGGGCGCTCGGCGTCGGGGACCTGGCCACCGCGGTCCCCGCCCTGCGTGCCGTGCGGGCCGGGTATCCGGACGAGGAGTTGGTGCTGGCCGCGCCCGCCTGGCTGGGACCGCTTGTCGAACTGGTCGGCGGGATCGACCGGCTGCTGCCCACCGACGACCTCGGCCCGCCACCCTGGCCCGGCCCACCGGCCGGTCGGTCACCGTCGTCGGCTGGCCCGGCGTCGTGGCCCGGCCCACCGCCGGAGCTGGCGGTGAACCTGCACGGACGGGGGCCGGAGTCGCATCGGATGCTGGCCGGCGCGGGCCGGTTGCTTGCCTTCCGGTGCCCGTCGGCCGGGCACCGGGACGGTCCCGACTGGTGCGACGACGAACACGAGGTGGACCGCTGGTGCCGGCTGCTCGACTGGTACGGCATCCGGGCCGACCGCACAGACCTGGCGTTGCGTCGACCATCACCGGGGCGGTTGCCGGCCGGGGTGACAGTGGTGCATCCGGGCAGCAAGGTCGAGGCGAAGAGGTGGCCGGCGGACCGGTTCGCCGCGCTGGCCCGACGGCTGACCGACCGGGGGCACCGGGTGGTGGTGACCGGTTCGACCGGTGAGCGGGAGCTGGCCGCCCGGGTGGCGGCGGGCGCGGGGCTGCCGGGGTCGGCGGTGCTGGCCGGGCGGACCGACCTGGGGGAGTTGGCTGGGCTGGTGGCTGCCGCCCGGCTGGTGGTCAGCGGGGACACCGGGGTAGGTCACCTCGCCACCGCCTACCGCACCCCGTCGGTGCTGCTCTTCGGCCCGGTCCCGCCGGCCCGCTGGGGGCCGCCGCCGGACCGGCCGTGGCACCGGGTGCTCTGGGCCTTCGGTGAGGATTGCGGCGGTTCCTCCGGGGTAGCAACGGCGGCGAGGTTGGCGGCGCTCCCGGTCGACCGGGTGCTCGCCGCGGTGGACGAGGCCGAGGAAATGGTACGGGTCTGAGGTGCGACTGCGGCGCAGTGATCCGGGTCGGGCGGGGTACGGGCGTCGCCGGCGCGGCAAGGGCTGGAGCTTCCTGGACCGGCACGGTGCGCCGGTCCGGGATCCCGACGTGCTGGCCTGGCTGGGTGAGCTGGTGATCCCGCCCGCCTGGTCCGACGTCTGGATCGCGCCGTATCCCAACGGGCACATCCTGGCCACCGGGACCGACGCGGCCGGCCGCAGGCAGTACCTCTACCACCCCGAGTGGCGGCGCAGGCGGGACGAGGCGAAGTTCGACCACGTGCTGGAGGTGGCCCGTCGGCTGCCGACCCTGCGCGCGCGCATCACCGACGACCTGGCCGGCCCGGGGCTGAACCGGGACCGGGTGCTGGCCACCGTCGCCCGGCTGCTCGACATGGGCACCTTCCGGGTCGGCAACGAGCAGTACGCCGTCGGCGAGGACGCCACCTTCGGTGTCTCCACCCTGCGCCCGGAGCACGCCCGGTCCCGGGGCGGCTGCGTGGTCTTCGAGTTCCCGGCCAAGGGCGGCATCGCACAGGTCCGCCGGATCGAGGACCCGGAGCTGTGCCGGGTGCTGACCAACCTGCGTCGACGGCGGCGGGCCGAGGAACGGCTCTTCGGCTACTGGGACGGCCGGGCCTGGCGGGACGTGCGCAGCGACGACGTGAACGGCTACCTGCGGGACGCCAGCGGCGGTGAGATGACCGCCAAGGACTTCCGTACCTGGCATGCCACCGTACGCGCGGCCACCGAGCTGGCCACCGTCGGGGCGCAACGTTCCGTGACGGCCCGTCGCCGGGCGGTGGCCGGGGTGATGCGGGCGGTGGCCGACCTGCTCGGCAACACGCCCACGGTGGCCCGGACGTCGTACGTGGACCCCCGGGTGGTCGACCTGTACCACGACGGCGTGGTACTGCCGGTGACCTCCGGTTTCCCCCGTGAACAGGCCGAACGGTCGGTGCTGGAGCTACTGGAGGAGGCCTGACCGGCCCCGCCGCGAATCCTGGGGGAAATGCGACGGGGCCGGGGCCTGGCCGGTCGGGGAGCTTGTCGCGTGGCGTCGGCCCGGACCCGGTGGGTGCGGCACCGGGCGGGCCGTCCATGACGCTGGGTCACGGACGCCACGCCACGGTCCCCCGTTACCGTTGGGCCGCACGGTCGGATGACCCTCGGCCCACTGTCATTATGTCCGTCCTGAGTTGACTTCGGACGCCGGGCTGTTGACGATCCGTGCCTGTTGAAGGTGGACCGTCCGGTATTCCTGCGGTGTCAGCCGGTGGGCGGCCCGGAAGGTCCGGCTGAAGTGGGCCTTGTCCCGGAAGCCCCAGCGGGTGGCTACGGCCTGGACCGGCCGGTGTGCCAGCGCCGGATCGGCCAGGTCCCGCCGGCACCGCTCCAACCGCAGCTCACGGACGTACGAGGCGACAGTGGTCTGCTCCTGTTCGAAGAGCCGGTGCAGGCTCCGGACCGAGATGTGGTGCGCCTCGGCGATCGAGCCGGGGGTCAGGCCGGCGTCACCCAGGTGTCGCTGGATGTGGTTCTGCACCTGGGCGAGGAGCGCCCGACGGCGTACCTCGCGGGGCATGTCGTCCTCGGCGACCAGATGCCGGCCGAGCATGGTGGAGATCAGGTCCAGCGCCACCCCGCCGAGTCGCTCGGCGTCCGCCTGCCGGTACTGCTCCGGGTACGAGGTGATCCGGGTCAGGTACTGGGCGACGAGCGCGCCCAGCCCCTCGGTGGCCGACATCCGGCCCGCCAGCAGCGGAGTGAGCCGCTCCGGCGACAGCGGCATCGCGCCGTAAGGGATCAGGGCGACCACCGAGGCGGCGTGCTGCTGCTCGCCCTCGTCACCGAAGCCGCTGACCTCGTGGGGGCGCGAGCCGTCGTAGAAGGTGAACTCCCCGGCACCCAGTCGGCTCTGCCGGCCGTCCTGCCCGACGACGCCGGCGCCCTCGGTGGTGAGGGCGAGCATATGGAAGTCCACCTCGGTACGCCGGATCAGCTTCGCGGTGCGGACCGCCTCCAGCGACGGGTAGCGGTAGCGCACCAACTGGACCGGCCCCAGCTCGACGAACTCGGCCCGGGCCCGGAAGTCGTGCTGGTGCGCGGAGCGGATCCGCAACGGCGCGGCGGTCCGGGCGACCAGGTCGAGCCACATCCCGAACCGTTCCGCAGGTGGCAGTTGTTCGGTGTCGATCATTGCGCGGTGCACCATGTCCGGCCTCCCCGTCGGCGGGCACTACCCCTCCATTCTGGACGAAGGGGCCACCGATCCGCTCCCAACCGGCAGTGACTCACAATTCTCACCGACATGGCGGTATCGAAACGGCACCGGGAACGGGAACGGGACGGCGCGCTGCTGCTTCGGCGCGACGGGATACGGCGACATTGGCGAACTTGAGTTGACCGGCGGATTCGGGCTCGCCGCTCATCGCTTCCCGGTGCTGGCTCCGGATGGGTGGGGGTCACCCGTCAGGTGGGAGGTGGACGGTCTGTTGTGGCAGCCTGCCGGTTCCGGCTCGACGGTGCGGCCGCCCCCTCTGCGGTGCCGTCGCCAGCCACGCAACATCGTGCTTCTTCATGGTTCGTGCTACTTCATGGTTGTAGGGGCCTTCGGGCATGGCGAGGCCACTACGACCACGTTCGAGCATGACCTTGCAGTCGACGGACAAGGCCCGCCGCCGTTGCACCCCGCACAGGTGGTGGTGCCGTCGCCTCGAACCCGGTGGAAACGCCGGCCAGGTGGGTCAGGTGGTGGAGACCACCCGAGGGTGGGCGCTGCGGCACGGCGGCGGGCCGGGCCGCCCACTGGCGACCCGGCCCGCACCACGCTCGGCGTCAGTCGTTGAGGACGTGGGAGAGGCGGTCGCGGAACTTCCGCTCCGAGTCGCTGACCTGGTCGCCGCCGATGCCGAGCAGCCCTCCGCTGGACGCCGCCCCGACCACCTGCTCGGCGATCTCCACCAACCAGTGCCGGTACGCCCCGGCCTCACCCTCGTCGACCTTGGCGGTCAGCAGGGCGGACGCCTGCCCGGCCCGGACCAGCACGTCGTCGATGAGCGCCTGCGGGTCGGACGGTGAGATCACCGGCAACTCCTCGCCGGCCTCCGGGTCGCCCACCCGGGACACGATCTCCCCGGCGACCGCGGCGACCAGCGGACTGGCCGACTCCCGGCCGGTGCCGATGGTCTCCAGCCCGGCCGCGTTCTCGGCGCGGGTCCGCCGGGCACCGTCCGACTCGGCGGCGCTCGCCGCGGTCAGGACCGACTGCGGCAGGCCGACCAACAGCCCCCACTCCTCGTCGGAGAACCCGAACCCGGTGTACGCCGGCTGTTCGATCACGACTGAGCCCCTCTCGGTTGTTTCACTGCAGGCACCGCACGCCGGCGGTCGCCCGGGTCAGGCTAGTCCAGCGTCAGTAGACCCTGTTCGGACACCACGCGCACGGAGAGCGTCTTGTAGCCCACCTCGTCGAAGAGCACCGTCATCCGGTCGTCCTCGTAGTTGAGCACCAGTCCGGGACCCCACTCCGGGTGCCGGACCTGGCTGTGCACCGGGAACGGGCCGACCGCACCGCTGTCGGCGACGCTGGTGCCGGCGTGGCAGTTGTCGCAGTGCCCGCAGATCTGGGACATCTGCTCACCGAAGTACGCCAGCAGCACCTGCCCCCGGCACCCGGTGGTCTCGGCGAACGCGCGCATCATGTCGGTACGGGAGCGGGTCACCGTCTGCTGCCGTTCGGCCTCGGCCAGGGCCGCCGCGCCGGCCTCGGCCGGGGTAGGGGAGTAGCGCGGGGCGCCGATCTTCTGCCCGGCCCGGGGCTCGGCCGCGCCGATCTGCTCCAGCAGGGCCAGGTACTGGCCGAGCTTGCGGGGCCCGAGGCCGGTCGCCTCGCGCAGGGCCTTCTTCGTGGTCGGCCGACGACGCAGCAACGCGGCCAGGTCCCGCAGCTCGGTCTCGTCCGGCAGCCCGCCGGAGAAGTAGCGTTGCAGCCCGACGTCCTCGGCCCGCCACAGCAGCAGCACCCGGGCCGGTGCACCGTCGCGGCCGGCCCGGCCGATCTCCTGGAAGTAGCTGTCCGGCGAGTCGGGCAGCGCCATGTGCACCACCCAGGCGATGTTCGGCTTGTCGATACCCATGCCGAACGCCGAGGTCGCCACCATGATCGGCACCTGGTCGGCGAGGAACGCCTCGTGTAGTGCGTGCCGGGCGGCGGTGGGCATCCCCCCGTGGTAGTACTGGGTGGGAAGACCGGCGGTGGTCAGCCGGTCGGCCAGCTCCTCGGCGGCCCGTCGGGTCGGCACGTAGATGATGCCGGGCCGCTCGTCGTCGCGCAGCAGCGCGGTCAGCCGCCGCCAGCGGTAGTCGTCGGTCGGGCAGTAGGCGACCTCGATGAAGAGGTTCGGCCGGTCCAGCCCGGAGACCACCACCTCGGGGTCACGCAGCCGCAGCCGCGCGATGATGTCGTCGCGTACCGGCGGGGAGGCGGTGGCGGTCAGCGCCACCACCGGCGGACGGCCGAGACCGTCGATCAGGTGGCCCAACGCCAGGTAGTCGGGGCGGAAGTCGTGCCCCCAGGCCGAGATGCAGTGCGCCTCGTCGATCGCCACCAGGGCCGGTGCCAGCGATTTCACCTCGGCCATCCGGTCGGGGTTGCTGAGCGCCTCCGGGGTGATGAAGAGGAACTCGGCCCGCCCCTGCCGGATCTCGGTGATCGCCTCGGCCTGCTGGGCCGCGCTCTCGTCCGAGCTGATCCGTACCGCGCGCAGCTCGGGGCGTTGGCGTTCGTTGAGCGCGGCGATCTGGTCCTGCTGAAGAGCGAGCAGGGGTGAGATCACCACCGTCGGCCCGGGGATCAGGCTCGCCGGGATCTGGTAGATCGCCGACTTGCCGGCTCCGGTGGGGAGCACCACCAGGGCGTCGCGTCGTTTCATCACCGCGCGCATGGCGGCGAGCTGGTTGGGCCGCAGCGCGGTCCAGCCGAAAAGGCTGCGCGCCGCGCGGCGCAACGTCGTCGAGTGCATGGACAGCTTCATCGAGGGCCGGAGATACCCGAGTGGATCGAGGCCGAAACCGCTCCCACGGGATCCGCGCGTCGCCCGGTGTGGGCGGTGCGGGGCAGGTCGATCGGCGGTCACCCGGGGTGCCGTCATGATCAGCTGGGGGTCACCGGCGACCGAACATTGCCCGGATGGCGGCCAGCAGCAGCAACCCGCCGACCACCAGGCCGAGCAGGCGTACGCCGGGAATGTCGGTCGGCGAGGTGGCGTCGGCGAGTGGCGGCAGGTCCATCCCCGCACTGTCGCACGCGGCCCCGACCGACGCCAGGCAGTAACAGTAAGGTTTATTGACTATTACCTCGCCCGGTGTGACCATGGCAGCACCGCGACGGCACCGGGCCGTCGGCACGCGACGGGGGTACCGGGGCCGGATGAACGAGCGCAACCTGGCGGGCCTGGCCGCCACCGTCCTGCAACCCGGCTTCGTCGGCACCACCCCGCCCGACTGGGTCTGCCGGTGGCTGGCCGACGGGCTCGGCGCGGTGGTGCTGTTCGCCCGTAACGTCGTCGACCCGGAGCAGGTGGCCGCGCTCACCGCGACCCTGCGCGCCGAGCGTCCCGACGTGCTGGTGGCCATCGACGAGGAGGCCGGCGACGTCACCCGGATCGAATCCGGCCGGGGCAGCTCCCGCCCCGGCAACCTCGCCCTCGGCGCGGTCGACGACCCCGCGCTCACCGAGGAGGTCGCCCGCGACCTCGGCCGTGAACTCGCCGCCCTCGGCGTCACCCTCAACTACGCGCCGGACGCCGACGTCAACATCAACCCGGCCAACCCGGTGATCGGGGTGCGTTCGTTCGGCGCCGACCCGCACCTGGTCGCCCGGCACACCGCAGCCTGGGTACGCGGCCTCCAGTCCGCCGGGGTGGCCGCCTGCGCCAAGCACTTCCCCGGCCACGGCGACACCCGGGTCGACTCGCACCACGACCTGCCCCGCATCGAGGCCAGCCGGGCCCGCCTCGACGCCGGCGAGCTGGTCCCCTTCCGGGCCGCCGTCGCCGCCGGGGTGCAGGCGGTGATGACCGGGCACCTGCTGGTCCCGGCCCTCGACCCCGACCTGCCGGCCACCCTCAGCCGCCGCATCCTCGGCGACCTGCTCCGCGACGAGCTGGGCTTCTCCGGTGTGGTGGTCACCGACGCGGTGGAGATGCGGGCCGTCGCCGACCGGTACGGCTTCGCCGGCGCCGCCGTCCGGGCGCTCGTCGCCGGGGCGGACGCGATCTGCGTCGGCGGGGAACGCGCCGACGAGGCCGCCGCCCGCTACCTGCGCGACGCCATCGTGGCCGCGGTGCTCGCTGGCGAGCTGCCCGAGGAGCGGCTCGCCGAGGCCGCGAAACGGGTCGGTCAGCTCGCCGAGTGGAGCACCGCCGCCCGCGTCGGTCGCCCTGCCGGCGCCCTGCGCCCGGTCGACGGCTCACCGGTCGGCCTGACCGCGGCCCGGCGGGCGGTCCGGGTCAGCGGCGACCCGGTCGGCCGGCTGCCGCTGACCGGTGCCGCGCACGTGGTCGAGTTCGCCCCACCGCACAACATCGCCATCGGCGCGGAGACCCCGTGGGGCCTCGGCGCTCCCCTGGCCGACCTGCTCCCCGGCACCTGCACCGTGCGGTTCACCGAGGCCGACCTGCCCGCCGACCCGACCACCGGGGCCGCCGGTCGGCCGCTGGTGCTTGTGGTACGGGACCTGCACCGGCACGACTGGATGCGGGCCGCCGTCGACCGGGCGTTGGCCACCCGGCCGGACGCCGTCGTCGTGGAGCTGGGCGTGCCCGAGCTGGTCACCGGCCGGCTGCACCTGGCCACCCACGGCGCGACCCGGGCCGCCGCCCGCGCCGCCGCCGAACTGCTCGCCGGAGCCCGCTGACCCACCGGGGCGGCCCGGACCGGTGGGTCAGCCGACCGGCTGTTCCTGCCGGGCGGCCAGCCGGTCCAGGTCGGCCAGCAGCCGGTCCACCTCGTCGACGGTGTTGTAGTGGTAGACGCTCGCCCGGACCGCACCACCACTGCCGCGCCACCCGAGCGTCTGGAAGTACTCGTAGGCGTAGTAGTCACCACTGGACAGGCAGAGCCCGGCGGCACCGAGTGCGGCGGCCAGCCCGGCCGGCGTCCACCCGGCCAGCCGGAACGACACGGTCGGGCAGCGACGCGCGCCGGCCGGCAGGACGGTCACCGCCGGCCTGGCGGCCAGCCCGTCGCACAGCCGGGCGAAGACCGTCTCCTCGTACGCCTGGGCGGCGGCCAGCCCGGCGCGGACCCGGGACCGGCGGTCACCGGTGGTGCTCGGGTCCAGCCCGGCCAGGTGGTCGACGGCGGCGGCCACCCCGGCCAGCAGCGGGAAGCTCGGGGTGCCGGCCTCGAACCGGTCGGGTACGGCGTCGGAGGAGGGGACCAGCTTGGCCGGGTGCATCGCCGCCCACCGGGCCGGGGCGGCCACCATCGCCGCCAGGTGCGGGCCGGACCACTTGTAGGCGCTGGTGACCAGGAAGTCCGCGCCCGAGGCGGCCAGGTCGGTCGGGCCGTGCGGCACCGAGTGCACCCCGTCCACGCAGACCAACGCGTCGACCGTGTGCGCGGTCGCGGCGATCGTCGCCACGTCCGGCATCGTGCCTGTCGCGTTGCTGCCGGCCGTCACCGCCACCAGCCGGGTCCGGTCACCGACCAGGTCGGCGTACTGGTCGGCGGGTAACTCCCCGGTGGTCGGGTCGAACTCGGCCCAGCGCACGGTGGCCCCCGCCGCCTCGGCCGCCTGCACCCAGGGCCGTACGTTGGCGTCGTGGTCGAGCCGGGAGACCACCACCTCGTCGCCCGGACGCCAGGTGGCACCGAGCGTGCGGGCCAGGGTGTACGTCAGCGCGGTCGCGCTCGGCCCCAGCACCACCCCGTCCGGCGCGGTGCCCAGCAGGTCGGCCACCGCGCTCCGGGCCTGCGCCACCAGCTCCAGCGAGCGCCGGCCGGGCACGGAGGCGGTGCTGCGGTTGCCCACCGCGATCCGCATCGCGTCGGCCACCGCGTCGATCACCGACTGCGGGGTCTGGGTGCCGCCGGCACCGTCGAAGTGGGCGAAACCCTCGGCGAGCGCGGGGTACGCGGCCCGGACCCGGGTGATGTCGAACGGCATGCCCCGGACCCTAGCCCGCCGCCACCGGCCGTCGAAGATCCACCCGGGTGGCGCGGTGGGCCGCGTCTCGTACCCTTGGTGGGGTGACGAAGCGAAGCGCCACCGCCCCCACCCCTCTCCGTCGGACCGCCGGCCTGCTGGCCGGCCTGGCGCTCGGCGTGGCCGTGCTTGCCGGATGCAGCTCGGACGGCGCGGACACCGACTGCGGGCTGGACGCCTGCACGGTCACCTTCGACCGGGGCGTCGACGCCAGCGCCTCCATCCTCGGCGTCGAGGCGAAGCTGATCGGTGCGCAGGGTGACCAGGTGACCGTCGAGGTCGCCGGGGAGCAGCTCTCCCTCACCATCGGCCAGCAGGCCGCCGAGGTGGGGGGGTTCGCGGTCACCCTGGACAGCGTCACCGACCAGCAGGTGCAGATCCGGGTGGCGCGCAACGCCGGCAGCTGACCAACCCCCGGGAGCAGCGGCGGACCACGTTTGAGAAGCTTCGCGAGCGGAGATTGTGGCGCCATGCCACTCACCCGGAACGCCGAAGCCACCGCCGCCCGCACCGCGGACAGCCGCTGGCTGGAACTCCTCGCCCGGGCCGGTTTCATCGGCTACGGGATCGTGCACCTGCTCTTCGCCTGGGTCATCCTTCAGATCGCCTTCTCCAACTCCGGCGAGGAGGGCAACCAGAACGGCGCGCTGCGCGCCCTGGGCGCCCAGCCGATGGGCAAGTTCCTGCTGATCGCGATCGCCGTCGGGCTGATCGCGATGGCCATCTGGCAGGCCCTGGAGGCGGCCGTCGGCCACCGCGCCAGGCAGGGCAGGGAACGCCTCTTCGAGCGGATCGCCTCGGTGGTCCGTACCGTCATCTTCCTCTGGCTCGCCTGGACCGCGATCAAGGTGGTCCAGGACGCCAGCTCCAACAGCGCCGACCAGCAGGAGCAGTTCAGCGAGAAGCTGATGGCCTCCAGCGGCGGTCGCTGGCTGGTCGGGCTCGCCGGGCTGGTGCTCGCCGCCGTCGGCATCGGCATGATGATCTACGGCTACAAGAAGAAGTTCGAGCGGAACCTGAAGACCGGCGAGATGAGCCCCAAGACCCGGCAGTTGACCCGCCGGCTCGGCATGGCCGGCTACATCGCCCGGGGTGCGGTCTTCGCCGTCGCCGGTCTGCTGGTCGTGGTCGCCGCGATCAACTACGACCCGGAGAAGGCACGCGGTCTGGACGCCGCGCTGCGGACCCTGCAGGACCAGCCGTACGGCCCGTTCATCCTGGCGCTGATGGCCCTCGGTATCGCCGCGTTCGGGGTCTACTGCTACTTCCAGTCCCGGTTCCGGAAGATCTGAGCCTGGCCGACACCGGAAACGCCGGGCACCATTGGGCTTTTGCCCGAACGGGCTCGCCCGGCCGGAAGGAGACAACCACGTGCGGAACTACCTGGAGACGATCGCCGCCGCGGCCACTGCGGCGGCGATCGCGTTGCTGCTCGTCGAGGTGGTGCACCGGGTGATCCGGCGGCTCGGCCGCCGGTCCCACCTGATGACCGAGCTGACCGCGCACGTGCACCGGCCGTTCCAGGTCGCCGGCACGGTGGTGGCCGTGCAGTTCGCGGTCCGCTGGACCACCGGCTACGCGATCGGCACCGGGTGGCGGCAGGCGATGCTGCACATCCTGGTACTGGGCGTGGTCGCTGCGGTGGCCTGGCTGGTCGCCGCGCTGCTCGTGGTGGCGGAGGACACCGCGCTGGCCCGGTTCCTGCGGGTGGACGTGCCGGACAACCGGCACGCCCGCCGGGTACGCACCCAGGTGGTGCTGCTGCGCCGGCTGACCATCGTGGTGATCGTGGTGCTCGCCGTCGGCGTGATGCTGATGACCTTCCCGGCGGTACGCGGCATCGGCGCGGGCGTGCTCACCAGTGCCGGGGTGGTCGGTGTGGTCGCCGCGCTTGCCGCGCAGAGCCTGCTCGGCAACGTCATCGCCGGTCTTCAGCTCGCCTTCAGCGACGCGGTCCGCCTCGACGACGTGGTCGTGGTCGAGGGGGAGTGGGGCCGGATCGAGGAGTTGACGCTGAGTTACGTGGTGGTCCAGATCTGGGACGACCGGCGGCTGATCCTGCCCACCTCGTACTTCACCAGCACCCCGTTCCAGAACTGGACCCGGACCGAGGCGGCGGTGCTCGGCACGGCCGAGTTCGACCTCGACTGGTCGATCCCGGTGCAGTCGATGCGCGAGGAGCTGCGCCGGCTGGTCGAGGGCACCGAGCTGTGGGACGGCCGGGTCTGCGTGCTCCAGGTCACCGACGCCACCGGTGGCGCGGTCAAGGTCCGGGCCCTGGTCAGCGCCGCAGACGCCGGCAGCCTGTGGGACCTGCGCTGCCTGGTACGCGAACACCTGGTCGGCTGGGTGCGCGACCACCGGCCCACCGCGCTGCCCCGGACCCGTACCGAGTTGGGTGACTCCTCCGGCAGCCTGCCCTGGCAGTGGGTGCAGCCGCGCCGGCCGGCCCGTCGCAGGCAGGACGGCGAGGTGCCCGACGACGCCCGGGTCTTCGGTGGCAGCGACGACGGCGACGCCCGCAGCGAGGCCTTCGTCGGCCCCGACACCGATGCCCGGGGCGACGCCCTGGTCGGTGCCGACCAGAACGCGGACGCCCGGCGCTGATCCACCGGCAGCTGTCGCCCGGCGCTGCGCCACCGGCGGCTGTCGCCCGGCGTTGAGTATCGGGTGCCGGCTGCCCGGCGTGAGCCACCTCGAAGCCCTCGCGACCCCGGGTCGTGGGGCTTCGTCGGATCCGCTTCCGCGTTTTGCCGGACGTTCCGGCCCGACCTGGGGTCAGATGTGGTTGGTAACCGTGCGCAGGATTGACGGACGGCGGCTCCGGGCATACAGCGCGGTGATGACGAAAGGAGGACAGCATGGCTGACGTCGCGAACCACCACACGTCCCGGACCGGGAGCGAACCGTCCACCGCCGAGCTGGTGCAGCGGGCCACGGAGCAGGTTTCCCGACTGGTCCGGGACGAGCTGGCCCTGGCCCGGGCGGAGCTGACCCAGAAGGGCAAGCACGCCGGGATCGGGATCGGCCTCTTCGGCGGGGGCGGGGCACTGGCCCTGTACGGGCTCGGCGCGCTGGTCGCCGCCGCGATCCTGCTGCTGGCCCTGGTGCTGCCCGCCTGGGCGGCGGCGCTGATCGTGGCGGTGGTGCTCTTCCTCATCGCCGGGGTGCTCGCCCTGGTCGGGAAGAAGCAGGTCAGCCAGGCGGTCCCCCCGATGCCGGAGGCGACGGTCCGCAGCGTCCGCGCGGACGTGGACACCGTCGCCGCCGCGGTGAAGGACAGGGGACGGGCATGACCGGCACGACAGGCAGTAACGGGGCGGGCAACGGCACCGGTGACACCGAGGCGCTCCGCGAGGAGATCCGGCGGACCCGGGTGGAGTTGGGCGAGACCGTGGAGATGCTGGCCGCCAAGGCCGACGTGAAGGCACGGTTGAAGGACTCGGCGGAGCAGGCGAAGGACCGGGTGCGTGAGCAGGCCGCGCTGACCGTGGCGCGGGTACGGGGCCAGGCGGCGCAGGGCGCCGACATCGCGCGGGCGCAGGCGTACGACACGGGGGTCGCGGTCCGGCGTAATCCGGTGCCGTGGGCGACGGTGGCGGCCGGTGCGGTCGCCGTGGTGGTGGTGTTGTTGATCGTTCGGGGGAGGCGTAGGTGAGCAAGGGGATCGGCAGGACCGCGTACAAGCCGGTCGGGGTGCTGCTGGGGCTGGCCGCGGGCACGCTCGCGGGGGCGATCTTCCGGCAGGTCTGGAAGGCGACCGCCGGCGACGGTGAGGCGCCCGACCCGACCGACGAGGATCGTCGCTGGGGCGAGATTCTCGCGGCGGCGGCATTGCAGGGGGCGATCTTCTCGGTCGTCCGCGCGGCGGTGGACCGGGGCGGTGCGGTAGGCGTGCGGCGGTTGACCGGGCGCTGGCCGGACTGACCGGTCGGTCACCACGACCTGCCCGCCGACCAGCCGCGACACTGGGCTCAGACGGCCTGTCGGCCCCCCGAACGTATCGACGGTCGGGGGGCCTTTCGCATGTTTTCGGCGACCCTGCAAGCGGGCGTCGGGCATCCGTCAGGTCACATGTCGGAGAATTTCGTCGATTAGGCTGTGCAGAGTTTTTGGGTACGTGGTTTGCTAATCCCCGCTGTTGCGAGATGGCGTGGGTCGAGAGAAGCCTGCCACTGTGGAGGCCGCCTCAGGCTCCGCTGCTCGAAAACGGCCAATCGGCCGCACGGCATGCTCGGCCGCCAGTTTTAGAAGGAGATACACATGGCGCAGGGAACCGTGAAGTGGTTCAACGCTGACAAGGGCTTCGGCTTCATCACCGTCGACGGCGGGGGTGCTGACGTGTTCGTCCACTTCTCGGCCATCCAGTCCAGCGGCTACCGCTCGCTGGAGGAGAACCAGCGGGTGGAGTTCGAGATCGCCCAGGGTCAGAAGGGTCCGCAGGCCGAGCAGGTCCGCCCCCTCTGAGCCAAGCCGGTCGGCGCTGCCGGCCCGGGTGATCCGGCCAGCCGGATCGACGAGAAGCCCCGTGTCCCCGAGGGACGCGGGGCTTTCCGCATCGGTCTCCCGCGCGCTGTGCCGCCGGAGCGATCGGTCTCCCGCGCGCTGTGCTGCCGGAGCGCGGCTGTGCCGCCTCGGCCGGTGGCGCGGCGCGGTATCAGGGCAGCCGGCGGGAGCGCAGGCCGCGCCAGAGCAGCACCAGCCCGGCCAGCACCAGCAGCGGCCCGACGAACGCCCAGAACCGCTCGTCGGTCATCACGCTGCCACCGACGTACCCGAGGCCCTGGACCGTCCAGACGGCGCCGACCACCACGGCCAGCAGGCCCAGGGTGAGGGTGAGCCAACCTCTCACCGGTCCCCCTTCCGTGGACCGGTCGATCCGGCCCGGTCACCAGGATGCGGGCCGGATCGCGCCGAGGCGACGACCCGGCCGGCGTGGCTCACCACCGGTCGTGCACCCGGGGCCGGACCAGCTCTTCGTAGACCGAGCGGACGGTGTCTAGTTCGGCTGCCGTCAGCGCCGGGGAGCCGGCTGCGGCGGCGTTGCCCCGGGCCTGCTCCGGGCTGCGGGCACCGGGGATGACCACGGTCACCCCGGGCTGGTCGACGATCCACCGCAGGGCGAACTGGGCCATCGTGCGCCCGTCGCCGACCAGCGGGGCGAGCCGCCGGACCACGGTCAGGCCGAGGTCGAAGTCGACGCCGGAGAAGGTCTCGCCGACGTCGAAGCTCTCCCCGTGCCGGTTGTAGGTGCGGTGGTCGTCGGCGGCGAAGGTGGTGTGCTCGTCGTACCGGCCGGAGAGCAGGCCGCTGGCCAGCGGCACCCGGGCGATGATCCCGACCCCGGCCGCGGCGGCGGCCGGCAGCACCTCGTCGAGGGGCTTGAGCCGGACCGCGTTCAGGATGATCTGCACGCTTGCCACGCCCGGCCGGGCGATCGCGGTGAGCGCCTGGTCGCAGGTCTCGACGCTGACCCCGTAACCGGCGGTCCGCTTCTCGGCGACCAGGGTGTCGAGGCCGTCGAAGACCCGGTCGTCGGCGAAGACCTCGCTCGGCGGGCAGTGCAGCTGCACCAGGTCGAGGGTGTCCACGCCGAGGTTGGCCCGGGACCGGTCGGTCCAGGCCCGGAAGTTGTCCAGGGTGTACGCCTGCGGCGTCTGCTCGACCCGGCGACCCATCTTGGTGGCGACGGTGAGCCCGTGCCCGGGATTGTCCCGCAGGAACCGCCCGATCAACTGCTCGCTGCGGCCGTCGCCGTAGACGTCGGCGGTGTCGAGGAAGGTGACCCCGGAGTCCACGGCGGCGGCGAGGACGGCCAGGGCGTCGTCCTCGCTGACCTGTCCCCAGTCCGCGCCGAGCTGCCAGGCACCGAGACCGACCACACCCACCTGCCGGCCGAGCCGGTCGAAGCTGCGCTGTTCCATGCGGTCGAGCCTAGTGACCAGGTTGCCGAGCCGCAGCGCGGGTCGTAGGGTCACCACAAAACGTACGTACGGTTTGGAGGCCGTGATGTGGGATCCGACCAGCTACCTGCGCTACGGCGACGAACGGTCCCGACCCTTCCACGACCTGCTCGCCCGGGTCGACGCCGACCGACCGCGGGCGGTGGTCGACCTCGGCTGCGGACCGGGCACCCTGACCGCGACCCTCGCCCGCCGCTGGCCGGCCGCCCGGATCGCCGGCCTCGACTCCTCCCCGGAGATGATCGACCGGGCCCGAATGCTCGACGCCCCTGTCGACTTCACGGTCGGTGACGTCGCAGACTGGCACCCCACCCCCGACGTGGACGTCCTGGTCGCCAACGCGGTGCTCCAGTGGGTGCCCGACCACCCGGCCCTGCTGCGCCGCTGGGCCGGCGAACTGCCGCCCGGTGGGTGGCTGGCGTTCCAGGTGCCCGGCAACTTCACCGGCCCCTCGCACCGGGCGCTGCGCGAGGTCGCCACCGACCGCCGCTGGTCGGCCACCGTCCGGCCGCTGCTGCGCGAGACCCCGGTCGACGACCCGATCGGGTACGCCGCCGCGCTGACCGCCGCCGGTTGCGCCGTCGACGCCTGGGAAACCACCTACCTGCACCGGCTGCCCGCCCCCGCCGACGCCGAGCACCCCGTGCTGAGCTGGCTGGACGGCACCGCCCTGCGCCCCGTCCGGGCGGTGCTGGACGACACCGCCCTGGCCGACTTCCGCGCCGCGCTGGGAATTCTGCTGGCCGACGTGTACCCGGTACGGCAGGGTCAGGTGTACTTCCCGTTCCGTCGGATCTTCGTGGTCGCCCGCACCGGCGCCCGTGCAGAGGAGAAGCAGTGACCGACCTGTCCACCTTCATCGCCGAACTGCCCAAGGTGGAGCTGCACGTGCACCACGTGGGCTCCGCGTCCCCCCGGATCGTCGCCGAACTGGCCGCCCGGCACGAGGGACGCAGCCCCGTGCCGGCGGACCCGGACGCGCTCGCGGACTACTTCGCGTTCCGCGACTTCGCCCACTTCATCGAGGTCTACCTCAGCGTCGTCGACCTGATCCGGGACGTCGACGACGTCTGGCTGCTCACCCACGAGGTGGCCCGGGAACTGGCCCGGCAGCAGGTCCGGTACGCCGAGCTGACCGTAACCCCGTACTCGCACGTGCGCCGGGGCATCCCCGCGCCGGCGTTCTGCGAGGCCATCGAGGACGCCCGCCGACGGGCCGAGGCCGACTTCGGCATCGCGCTGCGCTGGTGCTTCGACATCCCCGGCGAGGCCGGGCTGCCGGCGGCCGAGGAGACCCTGCGGATCAGCCTCGACGAGCGCCCCGACGGGCTGGTCGGCTTCGGCCTCGGCGGGCCCGAGATCGGGGTGCCCCGACCGCAGTTCAAGCCGTACTTCGACCGGGCCCGGGCGGCCGGGCTGCGGTCCGTGCCGCACGCCGGGGAGACCACCGGCCCGCAGACCGTCTGGGACGCCCTGCGCGAGCTGGGCGCCGAACGGATCGGCCACGGCATCTCCGCCGCGCAGGACCCGGCGTTGCTCGGATACCTGGCCGAGCACCGTATCCCGTTGGAGGTCTGCCCGACCTCCAACGTGCGGACCCGGGCGGTCGCCCGGATCGAGGAGCACCCGCTGCGGCAACTGGTCGACGCGGGCGTCCGGGTCACCATCAACTCCGACGACCCGCCGATGTTCAACACCACCCTCAACGACGAGTACGCGGTCGCCGCCCGGCTGCTCGACGCCGGCCCCGACGGGCTCGCCGCGCTGGCCCGGGAGGCGGTCTCCGCCTCGTTCCTCGACCCGGCCGGTAAGGCCCGGATCACCGCCGAGATCGACGCCCTCGTGGCCACCCGCTGACCCGCGACCGGGTCGGCCGGGTCGGCGGCCGGTGACAGCGGGAAGGGGCTGTGACAGCAGGAACGGGCTGTGACAGCGGGAAGAAGTGGTGTACGCGCGGCGGGGACTGGTGTGGGGGACCGTGCCCCCGCCGCGCGTACCGATCCACCGGCCGGTGGGTGTCAGGGGCGACAGGCCGGTGGAACTGATGGGTTCGGACACGATCCTGTCAGCCCGCGCGCCCCGCGTCGCCGTCGTTAATCCGGATCTAAGGAAACCTTGCACCGCAGCACAGTCAGCGCCGCCACGGCACTGTCGGAGGCGACCGGTCAGTCGTCCGTGGGGCGTTGCCGGGGCCAGCGGCGGCCCCCGCTCTTCTGCTCCCGCGCCTCCCGCGCCATCCGGCCCACCAGGCCGAACCGGTTGACCTGACGGGGGGTCGCCTGCGGGTCGGCCAGCAGCATCACCACGCTGGCCCCACCCAGCCGGGCCCGGTCCAGGCTCACCGAACCGTTGGCCTGCAACGCCACCCGCCTGGCGATGTCCAGCCCCAGCCCGGTCGAGCCCTGGTCGCTGCTCCCGCGCCGCAACGCCCGGTCCGGGTTCGCGATGCCCGGCCCGGCGTCGTCGATCCGGATCGCCACGTACCCGTCCCGGCGGGAGACGGCCACCTCGAACGCGGTGCCCTGCGGGGTGTAGCGGAAGACGTTGCCGATCACCGCGTCCAGGGCGGCGGCCAGCTCGGCCCTGGGCACCGGCACCGGAATCCGCAACTGGGCGCCGCTGACCCGGTGCGGTCGGTTCTGGTCGCCGGCCAGCGCCGCCCAGAACACCATCCGGTCCCGGACCACCTCGCTGACGTCACACTCGGCCGGCCCGGCCTCGTGCGCGATCGCCTTGCGGGTCGTCTTGATGAGGACGTCGATCTCCCCCTCCAGGGTGACGATCGCCTGCCGGATGCGCCGGATCGTCCGCCGCCGGTCCAACTCCGCCGGGCTGAACGAGCCGACGCTGGTGTCGTCGGAGTCCAGCCCCTCGGCGTCCAGCCGCAGCACCGTCAGCGGGGTACGCAGCCGGTGCGACAGGTCCGCCACCAGTTCCCGCTCGTCGGTACGGGCGGCCACCAGCCGGTCGGCCATCCGGTTGAACGCGTACCCGGCCTCGGCCAGCTCGCGTGGACCGGTCGGGTCGACGCGTACCCCCAGGTCGCCGTCGCCGACGGCGAGCGCGGCCCGGACCAGGCCCCGGGTGGAGTCGACCGCCCGTGCGGCGACCCGGTCCACCACGATCACCGCCGCGCCGACGAGTGCCACCGCCACCCCGGCGAGTAGCAACCAGGTGCCGCCCGCGCCCTCGTCGAGGACGGCGGTGGGCACGAAGACCTCGACCACGGCGACCCTGCCGTCGAGCACCACCGGGTCGAGCCGCACCAACCCGCCGTCGACGTCGACCACCCGCGACTGCGCCTCGCCCCGGGCCTGCTCCAGGTCGGCGGTCGAGGCCCGGCCGGCGGGCTGCTCGCCGGCCAGGCCATGCACCACCGGTCGGGTCGCCGGGTCGTCCCCGGTGGCCTCGACCGCCCGGCGGACCGCCGTCGGCTCGGTGCTGACCGCGAGCGCGCCGGTGACCATCGCCCCGCGGCGCGCCGCGTCGGCCAGCGCCTCGTCCCGTACCTCGCCCTGCAGGCTCAGCCCGAGCGGGACCAGGAACGCCAGCGCGACCAGCGCGCACATCCCGGCCGTCAGGGCGGCCAGCGCCGGCCTCAGTCGGGGGCCACCAGCCGGAACCCCACCCCCCGCACGGTGCGCAGGTAGCGCGGCTTCGCCGCGGACTCGCCCATCTTTCGACGCAGCCAGTACAGGTGAACGTCGATGGTCTGGTCCTCGCCGACCGACGGCTGGCGCCATACCTCCTCCAAGAGTTCCCGCCGGGACACCACCCGGCCAGGTCGCGCGGCCAGGTAGGCCAGCAGGTCGAATTCCTTGCGGGTGAGCGCCAGCGGCTCCCCGTCGAGCACCGCGCTGCGCTCGCCCACGTCCACCCGCAGCCCGCTGACCGTGTGCACGGCCGGGGACACGGTACGGCTGGCCCGGCCGACCCGGCGCAGCACGGTGGTGATCCGGGCGTCGAGGTGGGCGCCGGTGAACGGTTTGACCATGTAGTCGTCCGCACCGGCGCGCAGCAGCCGGACCACCGACTGCTCGTCGTCGCGGGCGGTGGCGATGATGATGGGCACGTCGGTGATGCCGCGGAGCATCCGCAGCGCGTCCGAGCCGTCCAGGTCGGGCAGGCCCAGGTCGAGTACGACCAGATCGGGGGTCTCGGCGGCGACCCGGCGCAGCGCGTCCAGCGCCGTGCCGACCGCGTGCACCGCGTGCCCCCGTTCACTGAGCGAGCGCAGCATCGCGCCCCGGACGACGTGGTCGTCTTCGACCAGGAGCACGGTGGCCACGTCAGCACCGTACTGCCCGTGGCAAGTCGGGTCCGTTGCGCCGTATCCGCGAACCGGGCAAAATGGTACGACGATGTCGTTCACCCTCTTCCCCGACGCCCGGCTGGCATTGGCCCGGGACAGCCTCGCCGGGCTGTCCGTCGGCGACGCCCTCGGTTCCCAGTTCTTCGTCCCGGGCCGGCGGCCCGAGGACCTCGCGGCCGGGCGGCTACCCACGCCGCCCTGGCAGTGGACCGACGACACCGAGATGGCCTGCTCGGTGCTGGCCGAGCTGGCCGCCCACGGCGACGTCGACCCCGACCGGCTGGCGTTGGCGTTCGCCACCCGGGCCGAGCCCTACCGGGGCTACGGGCCGGGTGCGGTGACGATCCTGCGGTTGATCCGCACCGGCACCCCGTGGCCGGTGGCCGCCGCCTCGGCCTTCGACGGGCAGGGCTCCTGCGGAAACGGCGCGGCGATGCGGGTCGCCCCGCTCGGGGCCTGGTACGCCGACTCGACCACCCGCGCGGCGACCCGGGCCCGCGCCAGCGCCGAGATCACCCACGCCCACCCGGAGGGGATCGCGGGCGCGGGCGCGGTGGCCGTCGCCGCCTCGCTCGCCGCGCGGGCCCGGCTGGACGGGGACCGCCCCGACGCGGCCCGGCTGCTCGCCACCGTCGCCGGCGCGATCGACCCGGCCGGCCAGGTGCACCGGGGGACACGCCGGGCGATCGGCCTGCTCGGCCGCCCCCTCGCCGAGGTCGTCGCGGTGCTGGGCAACGGCTCCCGGGTGACCGCCCAGGACACCGTCGCCTTCACCCTCTGGGTGGCCGCCACCCACCTGGCCGACTACCCGGCCGCCATCCGCGCCTGCGTCGAGGCGGGCGGGGACGTCGACACCACCGCCGCGATCGTCGGCGGGATCGTCGGCTGTCACACCGGGGTCGGCACGCCCGGCGGGGTGCCGACCGACTGGCTCGCCGCCCGGGAGGCGCTGCCAGCCTGGCTCGGCTGACCGGACGTCTGCCTGGCTCAGCGCGCGGACGCCTGCCTGGCTCAGCGCGCGGACGTCTGCCTGGCTCAGCGCGCGTCGGCCCGCGCCTCGGTGCCGGCGGTGGTGGTACGGGCCGTGTCGACGTCCGCCTCGGCGGCGGTCGGGGTTCCGGTCTGCCCGGTGGTGCCCGGGGCGGCGGGGTTCCGGTCGGTCGGGGAGTGCCCGTCGAAGCGCCAGGCCCGGTCGTCCGGGGTGGAATCGGTGGCGGGCGTCGGGTCGTCGTCCCTGCCGGTGTTCTCGTCGGCCGCGTCCGCGTCGCCGGCCGCGGACCGGCGGCGGGAGCGGTTCGCCACCCAGCCGATCGCCGCGCCGCCACCCAGACCGACCAGCAGACCGCCGCCGAGCAGCAGGTCCGCGCTGGGCCCGCCGTCCCCGCCGTCCTCCGTGGGTTCGGCCCCGACGGCCGGGTCGGCCCCGGCATCCGTCCCGTCGGCGGCACCGCCGTGGCCGTGCCCGGTGGCCGCCCCGGGAGCCGGCGGCACCAGCGCCAGCGTCGGGGCGGGGTGCCCGCCCCCGGCCGGGTCGGCCCAGCGCACCACAGTGCCGTCCGAGTAGGTCTGCACCACCTCGAAGGTCATCCGGTCGAGCTGCGGCAGCGGACCCATGGCCACCGAGAGCCGGGCCGGCCCCGGCACCGCCGGCCCGGCCCCCCGGGTCCAGACCACCGCGGAGGTCACCGTGCTGACCGAGGGGGCGTGGATCCCGGCCACCGGCGCTTCCAGGTCGCGGGAGGTGATCAGGGGCGCCCAGCCGTCCACCGACAGCGGGTAGACCTCGCCGATCGGGGCGTCCGGCGGGAGCCTGAACTCGATCTTCTCGGTGCGGGTGCCGGGCCGCTCCTCGGGCACCACGAACGTCAGCTCCACCGCGTCGCCCTGCACCGCCTGGCCCGGGCTGGACGTCACCCCGTCGGCCGACGCCGCGACCGGCGCACCGAACACCGCGGCCACCGCAGCCGCCAGCACCAGTACGGTCCGGCCCCGCCGGGCACCATCGCGGGTCGTCGCCATTTCCGCCCCCATCCGTCTCGCCGTGGCCGACACCGGCTCCGGCCACACCTGGTAGTTCGGACGGCGGGCCGAAAAGGTTCAACCCGCGGGCCGCCGACGACACGACGAGGGCTTCCTTTCCCGGCGACCGGGCGGAACCGGGCGCCCGATAGCATCGAAGGAGCCGGAACACCCGGCCCATCCGTGCCGTCTGCCGTTGAGGAGTCACCGTGTCCGCACCCCGTACCCCCGTCGTGGCCGACCCCGTCGTCGTCGCCGCCGGGACGACGGCGGCCGACGCGGTGGCCGCGGCCGGGCTGCCCGCCGCCGGCCCGAAGGCGGTCGTGGTGGTCCGCGACCCGCAGGGCCAGCTGCGTGACCTGGACTGGGCCCCGGCCGAGGAGACCACCGTCGAGCCGGTCAGCCTCGACTCGCCGGACGGGCTCGACGTGCTGCGGCACTCCACCGCCCACGTGCTAGCCCAGGCCGTGCAGGACGTCTTCCCCGAGGCCAAGCTGGGCATCGGCCCGCCGATCGAGAACGGCTTCTACTACGACTTCGCCGTCGACAAGCCGTTCCAGCCGGACGACCTGGCCAAGCTCGAGAAGCGGATGCAGGAGATCGTCAAGTCCGGGCAGCGGTTCCGCCGCCGCCGCTTCGCCAGCCTGGACGAGGCGAAGGCCGAGCTGGCCGCCGAGCCGTTCAAGCTGGAGCTCATCGACGTCAAGGGCGAGGGGCTGGACACCAGCGAGGTGATGGAGGTCGGCGGCGGCGAGCTGACCATCTACGACAACCTCGCCGCCGGCGAGGACAAGGTCTGCTGGTCGGACCTGTGCCGGGGCCCGCACCTGCCGAACACCAGGTTGATCGGCGCGTTCAAGCTGATGCGCTCGGCCGCCGCGTACTGGCGGGGCTCGGAGAAGAACCCCCAGCTCCAGCGGGTCTACGGCACCGCCTGGCCGACCCGGGACGAGCTGAAGGCGTACCTGAAGCTGCTGGAGGAGGCCGCCCGGCGCGACCACCGCAAGCTCGGCGTCGACCTCGACCTGTTCAGCTTCCCCGACGAACTGGGTTCCGGCCTGGCGGTCTTCCACCCCAAGGGCGGCATCATCCGCCGGGAGATGGAGAACTACTCCCGGATCAAGCACGAGCAGGCCGGCTACGCGTTCGTCAACACCCCGCACATCACCAAGGGCCACCTGTACGAGGTCTCCGGGCATCTCGACTGGTACGCCGACGGGATGTTCCCCCCCATGGAGGTGGAGGGGGCGAACTACTACCTCAAGCCGATGAACTGCCCGATGCACGACCTGATCTTCCGGTCCCGGGGCCGCTCCTACCGGGAGCTGCCGCTGCGGATGTTCGAGTTCGGCACGGTCTACCGGTACGAGAAGTCCGGTGTGGTGCACGGCCTGACCAGGGTTCGCGGCATGACCCAGGACGACGCGCACATCTTCTGCACCGAGGAGCAGATGGCCGGCGAGCTGAAGTCGCTGCTCGCCTTCGTCCTGGAACTGCTGCGCGACTACGGCCTGGACGACTTCTATCTGGAGTTGTCCACCCGAAACCCGGACAAGTCGGTCGGCACCGACGAGAACTGGGAGCGGGCCACCGAGGCGCTGCGCTCGGCCGCGCAGGAGTCGGGCCTGACCCTGGTGCCCGACCCGGGTGGCGCGGCGTTCTACGGGCCGAAGATCTCCGTACAGGCCAAGGACGCCATCGGCCGGACCTGGCAGATGTCCACCATCCAGGTCGACTTCAACCTGCCCGAGCGGTTCGGCCTGGAATACCAGGCGGCCGACGGCAGCCGGCAGCGGCCGGTGATGATCCACCGGGCGCTCTTCGGCTCGATCGAGCGGTTCTTCGGGGTGCTCACCGAGCACTACGCCGGGGCCTTCCCGGCCTGGCTGGCACCGGTGCAGGTGGTCGGCATCCCGATCCGCGAGGACCACACCGACTACCTGCACGGGTTCGTCGCGGCGCTGCGCGCCGAGGGCATCCGGGCCCAGGTCGACGCCGGTGACGACCGGATGCAGAAGAAGATCCGCACCGCGCAGCAGCAGAAGATCCCGTTCATGGTGATCGCCGGTGACGACGACGTGGCCGCCGGCACCGTGTCGTTCCGCTACCGCGACGGTTCCCAGCGCAACGGGGTGCCGGTCGCCGAGGCGGTCGGCCACGTGCTCGAGGTGGTCTCCTCGCGTACCAACTCGGGGCCGTCCGCCGGGAGTTGACCCCGGTCGCCACCGGCCCGCACCGGCGGGCCGGTGGCGGTTCGCGCGGGGGATCGTAGGATCGACGGTGTGACTGGGGCGGAGCGGCACCTCGACGGCGACACGGACCACAGCCCGGCGGACGAAGGCCCGGCGGACGAGGGTCTGGCGGACGGGCTGGACCGGCTCTGGACCCCACACCGGATGACCTACATCTCCGGGGAGGACCGGCCCGAGGGCGGCTACGAGAAGCCCGCCGGCTGTCCGTTCTGCCTGGCCCCCGGGCTGCCGGCTGACCGGAGCCTGGTGGTCGCCCGGGGCGCGCACGTATTCGTGGTGCTCAACCTCTACCCGTACAATCCCGGGCACCTGCTGGTCTGCCCCTACCGGCACGTGGCCGACTACACCGACCTCGACCCGGCCGAGACGGCGGAGTTGGCGGTGTTCACCCAGACCGCGATGCGGGTGGTCCGACAGGTCAGCAGCGCGCACGGGTTCAACCTGGGGATGAACCAGGGCGGGGTGGCCGGTGCCGGCATCGCCGCCCACCTGCACCAGCACGTGGTGCCCCGGTGGGGTGGGGACGTCAACTTCATGCCGGTGATCGGCCGGACGAAGGTGCTGCCGCAACTGCTCTCCGACACCCGTGCGCTGCTCGCCCGCGCCTGGCCGTCCGGACCGGCCGGTTCCTAGGATGTGATCATGGCGCTGCTGCACCGGGCGGAGATCCGCCCCACCAAACTCGAACTCCTGACCGCCTGGCTGCCCGGCCGGCGGTGGTACGCGGGACCGGTCGACAGCGAGCCGGCACGGGTGGCGGCCTACCGGTTCGACGACCCCGCCGGCGCGGTGGGCATCGAGACGATGCTGGTCCGGGTCGGTGCCGGGCCGGTGTACCAGGTCCCGCTGACCTACCGGGGCGCGCCGCTGGCCGGTGCCGACGAGTTGCTGATCGGCACCACCCGGCACTCGGTGCTCGGCCCCCGCTGGGTCTACGACGCCTGCGGCGACCCGGTGTACGCCGCCGCGCTGGCCGCCGCGATCGTGACCGGCACCGGGCAGGCCGAGGAACACTTCGAGACCGACGGCGTACGGGAGGTCCGCGAGCCGTCCATGGCGGTGGCCGTCCACGGTAGCGTCGCCGTCCCGGTGGTGGGCGGCGTACGCCAGGTGGTCGACGGCGATCCGGTCCGCATCGTCACCGACACCGTCGACCTGGTCGTCGCGCGCCGGCTGCCCGGCGGTGACCAGGGCGGCGACGGGACTCCCGACGGGCTGCCCGGTGACGGGTCGACCGCCGCCACCTTGACCGGGGCCTGGCCGGGGCAGCCGACACCGCTGCCGCTGGCGCGTCTGCTGCCGCGCTGACCTCGGCGGCCGGGCCTGTCGGCCGCCGGTGCCGCGTGGGGTCGATCCGGTGCGGGCGCTGTTGGTGACGAGGGCGCCGGCGGTGTCCGGGAACGGCCGCGCCGGTGTCGCTTGTGGTCGATCGGGCACGATGCGTCAGCTTCGTCCCCCCGCGCGCCCCGAAGGTGACACGATGCGGCGATGGCAGTGACGACACGGATGTTGGGTCGCAGCGGCATCGAGGTCAGCGCCCTCGGCATGGGATGCTGGGCGATCGGTGGCCCCTGGGCCGAGGGACACCAACCGCTGGGCTGGGGCGCGGTCGACGACGAGGAATCGGTGCGCGCCGTACGGCGGGCGCTCGACCTCGGGATCACCCTCTTCGACACCGCCGACACGTACGGCGCGGGGCACGGTGAGCGGATCCTCGGGCGGGCGTTGGCGGGCCGTCGGGACGAGGCGGTGATCGCCACCAAGTGGGGATACACGTTCGACGAGCGGTCCCGGCAGGCCACCGGCGAGGATGCCTCCCCGGACCATCTGCGGCGGGCGGTGGTCGACTCGCTGCGCCGCCTGGACACCGACCGGATCGACCTCTACCAACTGCACCTCGGCGACCTGCCGCTGCCCCGGGTGGAGGCCCTGGTCGGCACCTGTGAGGAACTGGTCGCCGACGGCCTGGTCCGGTCGTACGGCTGGAGCACCGACCGGGCCGACCGGGCCGCCGGGTTCGCCCAGGTGGCCCCGCACGCCACCGCGATCCAGCACAGCCTGTCGGTGCTGCGGGACGCCCCGGTGATGCTGGCCACCTGCGACAAGCACGACCTGGCCAGCGTCAACCGGGGCCCGCTCGGGATGGGGCTGCTCACCGGCAAGTACACCACCGGCTCGACGCTGCCCCGCGACGACGTACGGGGGATGGCCCCGGGCTGGCTGGAGTGGTTCCGCAGCGGTCGGCCGGCACCGGAGTGGCTGCGTCGGGTCACCGCGGTGCGGGGCGCGCTCACCGCCGACGGGCGGACCCTGGCACAGGGCGCGCTCGGCTGGATCTGGGCGCGCAGCGACCGGACGGTGCCGATTCCCGGCTGCCGCACCGTCGCCCAGGTCGAGGAGAACGCCGCCGCGCTGCGCCTCGGCCCGCTCACCCCGGACCACTTCGCCGAGGTGGAGAGGCAGCTCGCCGCCCTCCGCACAGCCGCCCTCCGAGACGCCGACCGACCGTACTGGCCCCTCCCCC
>NZ_JBTMMT010000046.1:0-57477 GCF_055517075.1 Micromonospora sp. DSM 43699 | reverse complement strand
GGTGGTTCGCCTGGGTGGTGGCCGGGGGCCGGTCGGCTCGGGGCCACGACGTCACAGGTCAGGCGCAGGTGATGTTGCTGGGCGGCGGGGTGCCGTTGCCGGTGGCGGTGAATCCGAAGGTGGTCGAGCCGTTGGCGGCCAGCGCGCCGTTGTAGGCGGCGTTGCGGACGGTGACGTTACCGGTGCTGCCGGTGTTGACACCGTTCCAGACGCTGCTGATCGCCTGGCCGCTGGCCAGGCTCAGGCCCACGGCCCAGCCGCTGATGGCGCTGGCGCTGGTGTTGGTCACGGTGACCTCACCCTGGAACCCGCCGGGCCAGCTGTTGACCGCCTTGTAGGTGGCGGTGCAGCCGCCGGGTCCGCTGGTGGGCGGAGCCGTGGTCGGCGGCGCGGTGGTGGGCGGCGCGGTCGTCGGCGGCGCGGTCGTCGGCGGCGCGGTCGTCGGCGGGGTGGTCGTCGGCGGGGTGGTGGACGCGAACTGGGTGAAGAACTTCCAGATCTCCCCCGAGGTCCAGGTCCGGGAGTCGTTGGGGCTGCCCGACCCGTCTACCGGGCTGGGGGTGTGGTCCCCGTCGAACGCGGCCCACTGCACCGGGTAGCCGGAGCGGCAGCCGGAGTAGGTGGTGGTGATGTGGGTGAAGGTGTTCAGGCCGGGCTCACGCGGGCTCTGTGCGGTGCAGCCGTTGTTCCGGACGAACGTGTCCCGCAGCGACCGACCCATGGAGATGTTCAGCACGCTGTCGTGGGTGCCGTGGATGCCGAAGTAGGGCACCGGCTGGGTGCCGCCGTTGCAGCCGCTGAGCTGGGCGCCGGAGAGCACGGCGACCGCGCGGACGACGGTGGGCCGGGCGCAGGCCACCGCGTAGCTCATCGCCCCGCCGTAGCTCCAGCCCAGCACGAACCGCTGGGTGGTGTCGACGCACAGGTCGTTCTCGACCTGCCGGGTGATGTCGTCGAAGAGGGTCAGGTCCCGACCGTTGGTGTTGGCCCAACCCGCGTCGATGCCCTGGGGGGCGACGAAGATCGTGCTGTTGTTCGACAGCGGCAGCAGGCCGTAGTAGCCGGCCGAGGAGACGTTCTGGGCCGAACCGTTCAACCAGTGGAAGCCGACGACCAGCCGGTACTGGCGGTTGCGGTCGTACCCGTCCGGGATCCGCAGGATGTAGCTGCGGTTCTGCCCGCTGCTGGAGATCGTGCGCGTCCCGTTGGTCAGCGTGGGGGCCTTGCCGCAGCCCGCGGTCGCCGCGAGGGCGCCGTTCGTCGCGGCCTCCGCCGTTGCCGGCAGGCCGCCGTTCAGCGCGCCGCCGACGGTCGCCGCGAGGAGGACGGCCGCGGCGGCGATGGTGGGGAGTAGATGTCTGTGTTTCACCATTGCTTGGCTCCTTGCCAGGGGTGTTCTGTCCCAGTGGTGGTGGGTGCGAGGTCGACCCGACGAGCGCCGGCTGCCCCCCGCAGGGCAGCAGGATGCGCAGGACGATTCACACCTCGTCTCCTCGCGGTCAGCGAGTCGATTCGGGTAGGCGGACGCGCCCGTTCGGCGCAGGCGGCACGGCGGCTCGGTGGGGCGGCCCGGACTGGTCACCGACCGGCAGGACGGCGGGAGGGGTGCCCGCGGATGCCGCTGCCGATTGACTGAGGTGACTGGGAGCGTGCCCTTCGCTCCTGCGCCGAAAGATAGCAGGTTATCGATAACATACTCAACCGGGCGAGCGGCGACCGCAGCCGGCACGGGCGAAACAGGTCCACCGCTTGCGGAGCGACCGCCGGCGTCCGACGGCTGCTCGGCGCAGGGCTGCGGGTGCGCAGGGCCGGGTCGACACCCTCGAAACTTGCGGTTGAGAAGTTCGCAACTTTCTGGGAATCTGGCGTTCCGCCGACGGCTCCAGCGCCGCCCGGCGTTTCTTCAACCTGCACGCACCGGCAACGACCGGATCGAGGCCGCGTTCCGCGCCGCCGATGCGGCCGACCCGAACGCCGAACTGGTCGGCTGGACCGGCAGGCGGCGGGCTCGGCACAGGCCGAGCCCGTCGCACGCCGCAGGGCCGGTGGCAGGAGAGGCGTACGGAGATCGGCAGTGCATGCCAGGTGGCTGTCGGCCAGGGGTGCCGGGGTCCTCGGCGCGCGACCGGCGTACGCGGATTCGACTGTCACTCCGGGCGCGGGTGGTCCTGGTTACGCCGGAGGGCCTCTTCGAGCTGGTCTTCGAGAATGATGATCCGGCACGCGGCTTCCAGCGCCGTGCCCTGGTCGACCATCTCCCGGGCCCGCGCGGCAAGACGCAACTGGTAACGGGAGTAGCGGCGGTGGCCACCGGCCGACCGGACCGGGGTGATCAGCTTCAGCTCGTCGAGGCGACGCAGAAAGTCCTGCGAGACGCCTGTCATCTCCGCGGCGCGACCCATCGTGTAGGCGGGGTAGTCCTCGTCGTCGAACATGTCGTCGGGTTGGGCCATCCACACTCCTCTCATGACGAGGGCCCCGGCGCGGGAAGCGCCGGGGCCCGGGGTTTACGGGTCAAAAACACCATCTACCGACAGGTACGTCGGGTTGTCGTATCCGCACCCGCCACCAGCAGCGGCCTGAGGCGCGAGGATCGCATAAGCGTGACCGGAGACCACCTCTCGTTCGATGGAAACTGCGGTGTCCGGCTCCAGGCATGAGACTGCGTCCCGGAGACGGGCGATCCAACGGTGTTCGGGGCCCTCCCTTTCCTCTGCTTTCATTTCCTGGTACTGGTCGTGCTGTCCGCCGGTGGCGGAGCCCCACGCGACTTCACGGCCCCATCCACGTGCGACGGACTGTCCTACCAGGTGAGCCCTGAACCAGCATTGGCCCACCTGTCTGCCCTGACCTGGAATTACGTCAGGGTCTTGACGTCAACTTCACGTTTCCTGTCGTGCTGTCTGCGGTGATCGAATTTCCACCGCTGTGCCGAGTGGGCCACGAGACATGTCCGCGGCTCCTGGATAACGCTCGGCTACTTCGTCGGCGTCTTCGACGATCTCTGCTGTCAACAACAGGAACATTAACCACCCGCAGCAAGAATGTCTAGCGCTTCGCGCATAGATTTTCTCGGTGAGCGCGCGTACACCCTGGGTGTCGGCAGAGCCGTGGTCAGACGCTGGCGAGCGCCTCGGTCGGCGGGAGGGCGGCGGCCCGCATCGACGGGTAGACGCCGGCCACCATGCCGACCACCACGGCACCGCCCAGCCCGGCGAGGGTCGACGACAGCGGCACCACGACCGGCCAGTGGTGGAAGGCGGCGTAACCGACGGTGACGGCCAGCCCGAGCAGCGTCCCGGTGACGCCGCCCAGCGTCGCCAGGGCCACCGACTCGGTGAGGAACTGGCCCCGGATCTGCCCCCGGTTCGCCCCGAGCGCGCGGCGCAGGCCGATTTCGGCCCGCCGTTCGAGCACCGAGATGACCATGGTGTTGGCCACCCCGATCCCGCCCACCAGCAACGCCACCGCAGCCAGGGCGAGGAAGAGGGCCGAGAAGGCGTTCTCCGTGGCGCGTTTCGCGGCGAGGGCGTCCGAGGGGCGACTGACCAGCACGTCGGCGGGCCGTTCCGGGCTGACCGTCTCCGGCAGCACCGCCCGGACCTGCTCCACCGCGGGTTCCAGGGACCTGACGTACAGCACGGTGGGGTGACCGTCGAAGCCGAGTTCGGACTGCGCAGCCGACCAGCCGACCAGCACGGACCGGTCGATCTCCGGCAGCAGTGGGACGTCGGCCAGGATGCCGACGACGGTGAACCACCGGTCACCGATCATCACCTGCTGGCCGGGACCGTCCCCCGGGGACACGTCCAGGACTCCCAACCGGGTCGCCGCCACCGAGCCGAGCACCACTGTGGGAAACCGGGCGGTGGCCGGGGTGAGCCAGCTGCCGTGCTGCACCCGGGCATTGATGATCGGGAGCAGGTCGAGCTGGCTGGCCAGCACCGTCAGGCCGGAGCCGTCCCCCGGGTCGGTGCGGTCGGAGCGGCGGATCAGGGCGTGCGTGTTGGCGACCGCGCTGACGCTGGTCACCGGGCCGATCCGCCGCACCATGCCGGTCGACTCCGGGGGCAGCAGCGCCGGCGGATCCTGGTCGGGCAGTGCGTTCACCTGGAGCAGGTTGGTGCCGAGCGCGGAGAGTTCCCGCATCAGTTGGGCCTGGCTGGAGGCGGGGATGCCGGTGACCACGATCATGGTGGCGATCCCGATGGCGATGCCGAGGGCGGACAACGCGGCCCGGGCCCGGCGGGTACGGATGCCGAGCAGCCCCAGGCCGAGCAGGTCGACCACGGCCAGCCGGACCGGCCGGGCGGCGGCGAGTGCGGTACGGGGGTGCGCCTCGTGCCTCGTACCCGTGATGGTGGGTCTGGTCATCGGGCCGTCACCACCGTGCCGGAGTCGGCGACCAGGCTGCCGTCGCGCATCTCGATCCGGCGGGGCAGCCGGTCGGCGATGTCCCGGTCGTGGGTGATCACGGCGATGGTGGTGCCCTCCCCGTGCAGCCGGTAGAGCAGGTCCAGGACGGTCTGGCCGGTGCGGGTGTCCAGTGCCCCGGTGGGTTCGTCGGCGAGCAGCAGGGCGGGCTGGTGGACCAGGGCCCGGGCGATCGCCACCCGCTGCCGCTCGCCGCCGGAGAGCTGGTGCGGCAGGTGGGTGACCCGGTGCGACAGACCGACCCGGTCGAGCGCCGCGAGGGCCAACGGTCGGCGGTCCCGGCGCGGCACCCCGGCATAGAGCAGGCCGGTGGCGACGTTCTCGGTGGCGGTGAGCCCGGCGGTGAGGTGGAACTGTTGGAAGACGAAGCCGAGCCAGCGCCCGCGTAGCGCGGACAGTCGCCGGTCGGAGAGGTCGGCGACGTCGAGGCCGCCGAGGCGCACCGTGCCGGAGGTCGGCCGGTCCAGGGTGCCCATGATGTTGAGCAGCGTCGACTTGCCGGAGCCGGACGGGCCGACGATGGCCAGCATCTCCCCCTCGGTGATGTCGAGGGAGACGCCGGCGAGTGCGGTGACCCCACCCGGATAGACCATGGAGGCGTCGCGTACGGCAAGTACGGTCACGAGGTGGTCACCACCTTCATGCCCTCGGTGAGGCCGTCGCCGTTGACCTCGACCATCCCCTTGGCGAACATGCCGGTCGTGACGGCGACGAACCGGCCGTCGGCCAGTTGCAGGGCGTAGCCGCCCTCGCTGAGCGCCACCAGCGCGCCGACGGGGACGGCGAGGACGTCCGCCCGGGTCTCGCCGGCCAGGTCGACCTGCACGTCGGCGGCGTCGATGCCGGCCAGGTCTTCGTCCACGGTCACCGTGACGGCACGCTTCGACTCGGCGGTCCCCGCCGGGCCGTCCTCCTGCTGCACGGTGGTGCTGACGGCGGAGACCGAGCCGTCGGCGGTCTTGTCGTCCGGCAGCGTCACCGTCACCTGGTCACCCCGCTGGATCGTGCCGGCCTCGGTGACGTTGGCCAGCACGGTGATCACCTTGGCGGTGGGCGTGACGGTCAGCAACGGCGTGGCGGCGTCGTCCCCCCGCAACGCGGTGACGCCGTCCACCCGGACCGCGCCGGGCAGCACGGCGACGTCGCCGACCCCGATCCGGCCGGTCACCGGCAGCTCGGCGTCCTGCTGCCAGCGCTTGACCGCCCGGATCAGCGCCCCGGTCAGCACGCCCTCGCCCTTGCGGACGACGACCCGGGTCGAGCCGCCCGCCGCCTGACCGCCCGCCGTCGACGCGGGATCCGCCACCGGTTCGCCCTGCCCCGCCGCCGGATTCCCCGGCTTGGCAGGCGGTTTCCCCGGTGCCGCCGGCCGGGTGACCGTCTCCCCCGCGCCGGGCTGGCGACCGATCTCGTAGCCCAGCGCCTTGAGGTTCGCCGCGACGATCCGCACGTCGCGGCCCACCGTGCCGGGTTCCGCCAGATCGCGGTAGAGCGGCATGCCGCCGTAGAACAGCGGCACCGGTTGGTCGTCGACCCGGTAGAGCTGCTTGCCCCGGCTGATCGTCGACCCGGCCTGCGGCAGCCAGGTGACGGTCCCGCTCCGGCCCCCCTTCACCGGTTCCGCCCGGCCGTATCCGAGGGTGCCGGTCAACGACACGGTGGCGGAGAGGTCGGTCCGGACGACGGCCACGGTCTCCACCGCGGCCGGCGGACCGGCCGAGGACCCGGGCGGGACACGGTGGACCGCCCAGACGACGCCGGCCCCGACGACCGACGTCGCCAGGACCAGCACGGCCGAGAGGATGCTCCGTCGACTGATGCGGCGTGGTGAGCTCTGCGCTGGTGGCTGTACTACTGGCACGCCGAGAGCATGGCGACGGTTCTTCAGGAACCTGTCAGGATCTCGAGGACCAGCGCCCGCTGATCCGCTTCGCGATCTCATGGCGGGGCGGTCATCGACATCCGGTCGACCTTTCCCGCATCAGCCGTTCGGCTGGTAATCGATCCGTTTTTCGGGTAGCATTCGATCCCTGAACTGGACGACATGACGCGGTGACCAGACCCGTGATCGTGACCTTGCGACAGTGCGCAGCCCGTCCGCGTGCTACGGCGACAAGCCGATTCGGAGCACTTCCGGTCGTACCGATCAGCGGGCACGTGCGGAAGGCCCACCATGCTCACCACAGCCGAACCGACGACCCGCCAGCAGCACGACCAGAGCACCAGGGCCGCCAGTGCCGACGATCTCCTGGCGGCGATGGCCGCGATGCCGGCCGACGACCCGCGCCGTCCGGCGCTGCGGGCACACGCCATCGAGGCATGGCTGCCGCTCGCCCGGCACCTGGCCCGTCGCTACTCGGGACGCGGGGTCCAGGACGAGGACCTGACCCAGACCGCGGCGGTCGGGCTGATCAAGGCGGTCGACCACTTCGACCCGACCCGGGGGGTCGCCTTCACCGGGTACGCCATCCCCACCGTGGTCGGTGAGATCAAGCGCTACTTCCGGGACCGCACCTGGTCGGTGCGGGTTCCTCGCCGTCTCCAGGAACTGCGCCTGGCCGTCAGCGAGGCGAACAGCACCCTCACCCACACGCTGGGGCGCTCGCCGACCGTCGCCGACGTGGCTGACTACCTGAACCTGCCGGAGGAGACCGTCCTGGAAGGGCTGGAGGGTGCCCGGGCCTACCGGGCGACCTCGCTGTCCACCCCCATCGGCACGGACAGTGGCATGGATCTCGCCGACACGCTGGGCGCCGACGACCACGACTTCGAGCTGGTCGAGATCCACGTCGCCCTCGGCCCCGCCTTGGCCACCCTGCCGGAACGCCAACGCCAGATCCTGGCCCTACGCTTCCACGGCAACCTGACCCAGGCGGAGATCGCCGACCGGATCGGCATCTCCCAGATGCACGTCTCCCGGCTCATCACCCGGGCGCTGGCCACGCTGCGCGGCCGGCTCACCGACGAGGGCTGAGCCCCGCGAGTACGGCGGGCAGCCACGGGTATCCGGTGCCCATGGCGCGGTACACGAAGCCCGAGCTGCGGGAGCAGCTGAAGGAAGAGATCCGGGCCGGCGACCGGGGCGGCCGGCCGGGGCAGTGGTCGGCACGCAAGTCGCAGCTGCTGACCAGGGAGTACCAGCAGCGCGGCGGCGGTTACCAGGGTCCCCGGGACGAGCGGCAGAAGTCCCTGCGGCGCTGGGGCGACCAGAAGTGGCGGACCAGGCAGGGCACCAGCCGGGCCCGCCACGACGGTGAGACCGACCGCTACCTGCCAGACCAGGCCTGGAAGCAGCTCTCCCCGCAGCAGCAGCGCGCCACCGACGCCAGGAAGCGCAGGGCGTCGACGTCCGGCCGGCAGTACGTCGCCAACACCGGGCCGGCCAGACGCGCACGCCGCACCGCCGCGTCGGCCGTCTCCCTCACCGAGTTGCCCGTCGCGGAGGCGACCCGGCACGTCCGTGACCTCGACACCGCCCAGCTCCGGGCCGCCCTGCGGGCGGAACGTCGGGGCAAGGGACGCAAGACGCTCATCCGACGGCTGGAGTCCGCCCTCGACCGTCGCTGAATCCGCCCGTGAGGCGACCGGCACCCGGAGTGCATATGCTCGGCGGGTGGAGGACAGCGAGCAGGCCGTGCTGGTCGAGATGCTGCAGTCGGCCGAGGACGCCGCTCCGGTCGAGGCGGTCGAGGCGGTCACCGGGGCCATCGCCTCGGCGTTGAACGCGTTCGGTGTCTCGTTGCTGATCGCCGATCTCAGCGGGCGGGCGCTGGTGCGGCTGACCCACCAACCGGCCACCGACGGCCCCGGCGGCCTCCAGGACGACGAGGTCGCCGAGGTGCTGCCCTTCGACGGCGGCCCCTACGAGCAGGCGATTCGACAGCAGGCCGCCCGGGTGCTGCCCGGTCCCGGCCGGTGGCGGCTGCTCGCACCCGTCACCGAACGCGGCGAGGCCATCGGTCTGCTGGAGATCGACCTGCCCGACGAGCCGGACGCCGAGGTGATCGACCGGGTCGCCCGTACCGCGCACGCGCTGGCGTTCGTGGTGATCGCCAACCGGCGGCACACCGACCTGTTCGAGTGGGGGCAGCGCAGCACTCCGTTCACCCTCTCCGCCGAGATCCAACGTCGACTGCTGCCCGCCTCGTTCACCTGCGAGGCCGGCGCGTTCACCCTCTCCGGTTGGCTGGAGCCGGCGGCGAGCGTCGGTGGGGACACCTTCGACTACAGCGTCGACCGGGACGTGCTGCACCTCGGGGTCACCGACGCGATGGGCCACGGGGTCGCCAGCGCGCTGACCGCCACCCTCGGGGTGGGCAGCCTGCGCAACACCCGTCGCCGTGGCCTGGGCCTGGTCGCCCAGGCCGAGGAGGCCAACCGGGCCATCGCCGAGCATGCCAACGTCCGTGGCGCGTACGTGACGGCCGTGCTGGGCCGCATCGACCTGCCGACCGGGCGCTGCGAACTGCTCAACGCCGGGCACATCCCGCCGATACTGGTCCGCGACGGCCGGGTCACGCCTGTGGAACTGCCCGGCAACTTTCCGCTGGGGATGTTCCCCGAGGCGAGCTTTCGCAGCGGCGAGATCCCCTTGCGGCCCGGTGACCGGCTGGTCGTGGTCACCGACGGGATGCGCGAACGCAACGCCGCCGACCTCGACCTGCCCGCCGCCCTGCTCGACATCGCGCACCTGCACCCCCGCGAGGCCGTCCGGGCCCTGTCCGACGCGGTGCTGGCCACCGCCGGGCCCCACCTGGCCGACGACGCCACCCTGATGATCGTCGACTGGTACGACAGCCACGGGCCGCGCCGCAGCAGCGCCGGGGCCGACACCAGCCGGGCCAGCGTCGCACCCCGGTGAGGACGTCTCACGACACCGGGGCGGCCTCCTCGGCGTCCCGCACGGTGTCGTAGATGCCGATGACCTGGTCCACCGAGGTGATCGAGAACACCGTGCGGACCGACCGACGGACCCCGGCCAGCCCGAGCCAGCCGTCGCGTTGTTGCAGGTCCCGGTAGGCGACCACGAGCGCGCCCAGGCCGCTGGAATCCATGAACCCCACCCCGGTCAGGTCGACCACCACGACCCGGGTGCCACCCTCCACCACCTCGCGTAACCGGTCCCGCAGCTGCGGTGTGGTGCTCATGTCCAGGTCACCGGCGACCTCCAGCACCGTGCCTGCGCCCTCCTGGCGGGTCGACATCGTGAACTCCACGTGAACCCCCTCTGATCTCGGCGTACCGGGCCTCGGGTCCGCAATACGTGTCACCCACGGTGCCAGAAACCGGCCGCGAGCGCTCGGCGACCGGCTGCCGGCGGACCGGTGCCGGCAGCGGGGCGGTGACTCGACGAGTGGCGCACGGACGGGGCCCGCGGCTCCTACGACTGTCGTGACCTGCGCGATCGCCTGAGGGTGAATGTGCAGGGCTTGTCGCGCAAACACGTACATAGCTCACATCAACCCCTTGACCAGCGATTGATCGTCGGTACGGTCCTTACTCACACGACGCCAATGTGGACGTCGTGGCTGGTCCTTCGATCGGAAGGCGATACATGACATCTCACTCGACCACCAGGACACGCCGGGGTCGACAGACCCTCGGCCTGGCAGCCGCGGGGTTGCTCCTGGTCGGCGCGATGCCCGGCACGGCGTCGGCGGCGGAGCCCGATCCGCGCGTCGGCCTCGGCGCGGGCTGGCTCGACGCACAGTCCGCGATCAGCAACCTGGAACAGGTGGCGCACCGCGACAAGCCGGCCGGATTCGTCGACCCGACAAACCCGGGTAACGGCGGATATTACAACTCGGACCTCGCCTTCGGCGGACGGTACGCCTTCCAGGGCAACTACAACGGGTTCACCATCACCGACGTCGCCGACCCGGCCGAGCCGACCCTGGTCACCAGCGTGGTGTGCCCCGGCGGGCAGGGTGACCTCTCCGTCCAGGGCAACCTGCTCTTCATGTCGGTCGAGGAGACCCGGGGACGGGTCGACTGCGGCACGAACCCCAACGTCGGCACCCGGTTCCAGGGCGTGCGGGTCTTCGACATCAGCGACGTGCGCAACCCGGTGCAGGTCGCGGGGGTGCAGCTCTGCAGGGGCTCGCACACCCACACGGTGGTGACCGACCCCCGGGACGCCGACAACGTCTACGTCTACGTCTCCGGTACGGCATCCGTGCGCCCGGCGACCACGATGGAGGGTTGCAACAACAACGCCGCCGACGGGGAGAACCCGTCGCGGTGGCGGATCGACGTCATCAAGGTGCCGGTGGCGGCCCCCCAGAACGCCGCCGTGGTCAACCAGCCGAGGCTGTTCCAGGACCCGGCCACGGGCCGGGTCGACGGCCTCCAGAACGGCCCGGTGACGCCCCGGCACCCGTCCGGGTCGACCTGGTCGCCCTCGCCGAACACCAACGCCTGCCACGACATCACCGCGTATCCGGAGATCGGGCTGGCGGCCGGCGCGTGCCAGGGCAACGGCATCCTGATCGACATCTCGGACCCGGCGAACCCGAAGCGGATCGACGAGGTGGCCGACCCGAACTTCGCGTACTGGCACTCGGCGACGTTCAACAACGACGGCACCAAGGTGATCTTCACCGACGAGTGGGGCGGGGGCAGCGGGGCCCGCTGCCGCGACACCGACCTGCCGCAGTGGGGCGCGAACGCCATCTTCGACATCGTCGACCGGAAGATGACCTTCGCCAGCTACTACAAGCTGCCGGTGCCCCAGTCGCTCCAGGAGAACTGCGTGGCGCACAACGGCTCGCTGATCCCCGTGCCCGGCCGCGACATCATGATGCAGGCCTGGTACCAGGGCGGCATCTCGGTGTTCGACTTCACCGACTCGACGCACCCGCGCGAGATCGCGTACTTCGACCGGGGTCCGGTCAACCCGAACTCGCTCGTGCTGGGTGGCTTCTGGTCGGCGTACTGGTACAACGGCAACCTCTACGGCAACGAGATCGCCCGCGGCCTCGACGTGTTCAAACTGACCCCCAGCGCACACCTGTCGGCGGCCGAGATCGAGGCTGCAGGCCAGGTGAAGCTGGCCGGGTTCAACGCCCAGGGGCAGCCGAAGATCAGCTGGACGCCGAGCTTCGCGCTCGCCCGCGCCTACCACGACCAGTTGGTCCGGGCCGACGCGATCGACCAGGCGTTGAGCGCGGAGGTCGACGCGGCCCTGCGCCGGGCCGGGGAGTTCGCGGCCGACGGCCGGCGGTACGCCGCCGAGACGCAACTGCGGACGCTTGCCGACACGCTCGACGCCGCACCGCACCGCACGCTCCGACAGGCCGTGGTGGACCTGGCGGACACCTTCAACCCCAGGGTCTCCGCCACGGTGGGCCCGGCCGAGCCGACCGGCAACAACGGCTGGTACACCGGTGACGTCACGCTCACCCTGACCGGCCTGATCGCCGGCATGTGGACCGGCCAGTACTCCGTCGACGACGGTGTCACCTGGGTGGACGTGCCGGCCAGCGGCGTCGCGACGATCAGCGCCGACGTCAGGGGCCCGGTGCGCTACCGGGCCGTCGACGGTGCCGGCAACACCTCCCGGCAGGGCAGCCAGTGGCTCAAGGTCGACCGGACCGCACCTGCCGTGCAGGTCTCCGGACTGACCGACGGGACGTCGTACGGTGACTCCGGCGCGGTGACGGTGGACTGGACGATCACCGACAGCGGCTCCGGGCCCGGCATCAACCCGGACAGCGCGCTGCTGGACGGCAAGCGGGTCGCCCGAGGGGCCACGGTCGTCCTGTCCGGCCTCCCGCTGGGCGGTCACACCCTGGTGGTGACCGCGAAGGACAAGGCCGGCAACACCACCACCCGGTCCGTCGCGTTCACCACCACGACGTCCTTCGCCGATCTCCAGGCGCTCGTCGACGGTTACCGGTCCGCCGGCACCGTCAGCGCGGGCAACGCCGACAGGCTGACGACCAGCCTCGGCAAGGCCGGCACAGCGGCCACCGGCGGCCAGCAGGCGGAGGCGGTCGGGCACCTGACCACCTTCGTCGACCAGGCCGGCGCGCTCAACGCCGCCGGCGCACGCAACCTGCTGGTCCGTGACGCGCGGGCGCTGATCGACCAGCTCGACGGGTAACCCGTCCGGTCCTGTCGGACCGGCGGACCGCACGGAACCGGGGCCTGCCCAGCATCTCCGGGCAGGCCCCGGTTCAGCCGAGCTTGGCCAGCATCTGCTGCATGCGCTGGATCTCGATGCCCTGGTCGGCGTTGACCTCGCGGGCGAACTGGTCGCTCGCCGGTTCCAGCCCGCCGCCGCCCGCGTACAGCTGCTCCACCATGGTCAGTGCCCCCTGGTGGTGGCGGATCATCGCGGTGAGGAAGAGCCTGTCGAACTCCGCGCCGCGCGCCTGCCTGAGCTGGTCGAGCTGCGCGGCGGTGAGCATCCCCGGCATGAGGGCGTCGTGCCCCGCGCCGCCGTGCGGGCCGGTGGTCGGTACGTTGCGCTCGGCGAGCCAGTTCCGCATCCGGGCGATCTCGTCGCCCTGCGACACCTCGATCCGCTTGGCGAGCAGCGTGACGTCCGGGCTGGTGGTCCGCCCGGCCAGCAGCGCGGTCATCGCCAGGGCCTGGGTGTGGTGCGGGATCATGCCCTGGACGAACAGGCTGTCGGCCGCGGTGAACCCGGGCGGTGAGACCTGCGACAGGTCGGTGCCGGACAGTTGCCGGCCCGGCTGGCCGGGTGCTCCGGGCTGCACCACATGCGACATCGGCGGCTGGTACGCCGGATCGTCCCGGCCCGCCCAGACGACCGCGCCCACCGCCGCACCGAGGACGGCCGTGGCGACCACACCTGACACGACCACGCGACGGGGCAGCGGCACGATTCACCTACCTGTCCGAGCTTGAGCTGCGCAGATTCCACCGGCATAGTGCCTCAACTCCGGCACCCCCACCAGCCCACGACCCGGTGGAATCAGGCCCACTCCGGGTCACTTTCGTTCATGCATCGAAAAGTTTCCCCGAATCGATCGAAAGTGCTAGCGTCTGCGATCAATCTTTGGTGTGACGTGTTCCATACCTACCCGCCATCGGAAGAAAGTGGCGCGGTCCCTCCCCGGCCGGGCCCACCACCACTGGAGGAAGCATGACCACCCCGCACCGGCGGCGCCGGCGTCGCAGACCCGGGCTCGTGGCCGCCGGCACCGCCCTGGCGACCGTGCTCGCCACCGCGTCCGTCACCCCGGCCACCGCCGCACCCGCCGCCGACGTCCCGCCACAGGAACCCGGCGTCACCCTGCGCACGTACGACATGGGCACCCCACTGTCGGCGCTGTGCACCCTCAAACCCGCGCAGACACCCAACGTCGACAAGCTGATGCCGCAGGTCAACTGGACCAGCACGGACGACTTCGGGCTCTCCGACCGGTTCGTCAGCCACGTCACCGGCAACCTCGCCGCACCTGTCGACGGCACCTACGCCTTCCGCCTGACCAGTGACGACGGCTCCCGGCTGACCGTCGGCGACACGGTCGTGGTCGACCACGACGGGCTGCACGGCGAGACCGCCAAGGAGGGGTCGGCCACCCTCACCGCCGGCCTGCACCCGTTGCGGATCGAGCACTTCGACGACGGCGGCGGCCAGGTGCTGCGGCTCGAATGGCGTCCGCCGGGGGCCGCCGACTTCACCCTGGTCCCGAACTCCGCGTTGAGCACCGACGCCGGGGTCGTCCGGGTCACCGCGCCGGGCTGGAAGTACTGCGAGGGGGCCACCGACTCGGCAGGCGACGGCCTGCCACTCGACCGGGTGCACCCCGGCTACACCCTCACCGACCTGCGCCCCGACGGGTTCCGACCGCAGGTCACCGGGATGGCGTTCCGCCCCGACGGCGGCCTGGTCCTGAGCACCTGGGGCGGCACCGACAACGCGACAGGCGAGATCTACCTGGTCGAGGGGGCCACCGGCGCGACCGGTCCCGGACAGGTCACCTACCGCAGGTTCGCCGACGGGCTGCGCGAGCCGCAGGGCGTCGCCGTGGTCGACGGCACCGTCTACGTCAGCCAGAAGCACGAGCTGACCGCGCTGCGCGACACCGACGGTGACGGCGTCGCCGACGACAGGCGTACGGTGGCCATCTGGCCGTGGGGCGGCAACTTCCACGAGTTCGCCTTCGGCCTGCTCTACCGGGACGGGTTCTTCCACCTCAACCTGTCGGTCGCGATCAACCAGGGTGGTGCCACCACCGTGCCGCAGCCCGCCCCCAACCGGGGCACCTCGATCAAGGTGAACGCCCGGACCGGCAAGATCACGTATGTGGCCGGTGGCCTGCGCACTCCGAACGGGATCGGCTGGGGGCCGCGCGGCGAGGTCCTCGTCACCGACAACCAGGGTGGTTGGCTGCCCGCGTCCAAGCTGGTCCAGATCCAGCAGGGGGCGTTCTTCAACCACTACACCAGCCCCGACGGGCCGTTCGACGACAAGCCGGTCACCCGGCCGATCGCCTGGCTTCCGCAGAACGAGATCGGCAACTCACCGTCCACTCCGGTGCTGCTGGCGCAGGGACCGTACGCCGGGCAGCTCGTCGTCGGCGACGTGACCTACGGGGGCCTGCAACGGGTCTACCTCGACGAGGTCGAGGGGCAGTACCAGGGGGCGGTGTTCCGGCACACCCAGGGCCTGGAGGCCGGCGTCAACGAGGTCACCCTCGGCCCCGACGGCGCGCTCTACGTCGGCGGCGTGGGTGCCGGCGGCAACTGGGGGCAGGAGGGCAAGCTCAGCTACGGCCTGCAGAAGCTCACCCCCAACGGCACCTCGACGTTCGAGGTCAAGCAGATGCGGGCCACCGCAGGCGGGTTCGACCTGGAATACACCGAGCCGGTCTCGGCCGAGACCGCCGCGCGGCTCGCCGAGGCGTACCAGGTGACGCAGTGGCGCTACGGGGCGACCAGCCAGTACGGCGGTCCCAAGCTCGACCTGGAGAAGCTCACCGTGACCAAGGCGGTGCTGGCGGCCAACGGTCGCACCGTCCGGCTGCGGATCCCGGGCCTGAAGGAGAACCGGGTGGTGCACGTCCGCTCCCCGCGCCCGTTCTCCGCCGCCGACGGCGAGCAGCTGTGGAACACCGAGGCCTGGTACACGCTCAACGAGATCCCCGGCCGGGTGTCCCAGCCGCAGACCTTCTTCGAGGCCGAGGAGGGTCGTACCGTCGGCGTCGGCCTGGCCACCGACCACGCCGCCTACTCCGGTGCCGGCTTCGCCGCCGGGTTCGCCGACGACGGCTCGTCGACCCGGATCTCCGTGGACGTCCCCGAGGCCGGCAACCACGACCTGGCGATGCGCTACAGCAACGGCCCGAACCCGTTCTCCGGCCCGAAACAGCTCAGTCTCTATGTCAACGGCAAGCGGATCGAACAGACGGTCTTCCCCTCCACCGTCACCTGGGAGGAGTGGGGCACCGTCAGCACGAAGGCGCACCTGCGGCGGGGCCGCAACATCGTCGAATACCGTAAGGAGGGCGCGGACTCCGGGCACGTGAACCTCGACGTGCTCGCCGTCCGGCCGCGCGGTGAACGGATCACCCTGTTCGACGGCGGTGACCTCACCGAGTGGCAGCACACCGACGGGCGCGAACCGGAGTGGACGCTCGCCGGCAACACCATGACCGTACGCGGCGGCGACCTGCGCACCGTGCAGGCGTTCGGCGACTTCCGGCTGCACGTGGAGTTCAACCTGCCGCTCTACCCGCCGGAGGTGACCGGCCAGCAGCGCGCCAACAGCGGGGTCTACCTCCAGGACCGCTACGAGATCCAGGTGCTCGACTCGTTCGGCGTCGACCCGCCGCAGCACAACGACGCCGCCGCCATCTACACCCAGAAGGCGCCCGACGTGAACGCGGCCCGACCGCCGCAGACCTGGCAGACGTACGACATCGAGTACCGTCAGGCCCGCTACGACGCTGCCGGCGCGAAGGTGGCGAACCCCCGGGTCACCGTGGTGTGGAACGGCGTCACCGTGCACGACGACGTGGAGATCCTGGGCCCGACCGGCGGCAGCCGGCCGGAGGGCCCGGCGGCCGGCGCGATCCGGCTCCAGGACCATGGCAACCCGGTCCAGTACCGCAAGATCTGGATCAAGCCACTCGACGGGTGACCCCCGCTGGAGACGCGGCCGGGACCGTTTCGGCGGCCCCGGCCGCGCCGTGCCGGCGGGCCGAGGTCCCTGCCGACGTACGTTCCTGCCGACGGTCCGCCACGTCGGCGGTCGCTCACGCTGGCCCACATCGCGGCCTAACCAGATTGCCGAACCTGATCGTCTTCCTTGCGTTACTAGGGGTCTCGGGGGTGCCGCAGGTGGTGGAGGTGGTCGGCCATACGTTGGGTGGCGGGGTGGTCGGGGTGGGCGCGGCGGTGGCGGGTGATGGTGTCGGTGAGGAGGGTGTGGGCGGCGTCGTGGTGGCCGAGGTCGTGCAGGACTAGCGCGGTGGTGGCCCGCACGGCGAGGGTGGGGTGCGCGTCGGGTCCGGCGGTGGTGGTGAGGTGGTCGGCGAGTTGCCGGTAGAGGCGGTAGGCGCGTTGGTGGTGTCCGGCCCGGTGGTGGGCGGTGGCGAGGGTGTGCGCGGCGCCCAGGGTGAGCGGGTCGGTGGGGCCGTGGAGGTGGGTGAAGCTGCGGTGGGCGTAGTCCGCCCAACGGATCGCGGCACGGCTGTGCAGGAGGGTGGCGAGGAGGTGTGCGGCGTCGGCGTGGTGGGTGCTGGTGGCGGTGGTGGCGGGATCGACGCCGGCGAGGATGCTCTGTAGGAGGTGGTGGGTGCGGGTGGGGTCGGTGGTGGCGAGTTGCCGGGCCACGCGCAACTCCTCGACCAGAGCATGCCGGGGTTGACCTGCAATGGTGGGCCAGGTGATGCGCAGGTCGGCGGGGCGCAGGCCGACGGTGATGCGGTTGACGAGCCGGTGAGCATGAGCAGCGGCGATGCCCGCCTGCTTGGGGTGGGTGAGGGCCGGTACGAGGTGCGCGGCGTGCCCCAGCACCACCTTCCCCACGGCCTGGGCGACAGCCACCGCGTTCAGTGGGGGGCGGCGGCATGGCGGCGGGCAGTCGTAGACGAGACCGGCGGCGGTGAAGGTTGCGGTCATGGGTTGTTGGCAGAACCGGCAGTGCAGCAGACCGTCCGGCAGCACCACCGGATCATCCCCAGTGGTGGTGCGCGGCGTGGTGGGTGGGACTGCTGTGGTTGCTTGGGTGCGGGCTTTGGTGACCCAGGTTTGGAGGAGCCGGCGGTCGAGGTGGAGTTCCCGGGCGACGCTGCTGATCGGGCCACGCCGGCCGGTCGCGCGGGCGGCTTCGACCTGACGCACGGCGGCGGTCATGACATCGGAGGTGTACTTACGGGGCAAGGCCATCAGGAAGATCGGTCCCTCGGCAAGACGGATGGGCAGGGGGCGAGGTGAGGCCGGCGGGCCCGACCAGGGCGATGCGCCGGTTTGGTCGGGCTCGTGGACGCCGGCCGATGCGTCTGACCAGGCAGTCAGGGCTGCGGACGGCGGTCAGGGGGTGCTGATGCTGGCGGTTGGTGAGGACGCTGGTCGGGGGCGTGGGATCGATCTCGGGGTGCTGTCGGTGAGGTCGGCGACGAAGGCGTCGATCTGCCCTTGGGTGACGCCGGGCATACAGATGAGGTGACTGACGTCCGCGTCGGTAGCGAGCAGCCACTTCGCCCGTACCGGGGCGGGTGGGGTGGGCAGGACGACGGTGAAGGCGTGGGGGTGTCGCCAGGCGGGCCAGCCGGCGGCGGTGAGCTGGTCGACGGTGTACGCGGCGAGACGGCGGGCTTCGCTGACCCGCCACCGGTGCCCCTCCCGCCCATGCGTGGCGATGGCATGCCACAGCAGGGCGGCAGCCAGCCCACAGCGCGACCCGGTGACCGTCGAGTCGAGCGTCGCGGTGTAGGTGACCGGGGCGCCCTCGCGGCGGAGGCTGTCGCGGATGAGGACCACCCCACACGGCGTCGGCACCCCGAAGAACTTGTGCCCCGACACCGCGATGCTGCCAATGCCGCTGGCGTCGTCCAGGCGGAGCCGCCCGTCGAGGGCCAGGGGGATGCCGGACAGGGCCGCATCGACGTGCACATGCCGGCCCGGCACCTCGAAGGCGTCGAGGACGGCCCGGATACGGGTGGTGTCGTCTACCGCCTCGGTCATGGTGGTCCCGGCGGTGGCGACCACGATCGCCGGCCACCGCCGGTGCCGGCGCACCCCGACGGCGAGGTGGTCGTAGTCCATCTCCCCGTCCGCACCCGCCTGGACCACCACCCCGCGTGCGCCGAGCATCTCGATGATCTTCGGGATCGAGTAGTGCGCGGTAGTCGAGTAGTAGATCCGTGCCGTCGGAAGACGACGGCGGGCGGCGTGCAGGGCGGAGAGGTTGCCTTCGGTGCCGCCGGTGGTGACGTAGCCCCACCGGTCGTCGACCGGCATGGTCAGGGTGTCGGCGAGCCAAGCGATGACGGCTTGTTCGAGGACCCGGGTGTGGGCGGTCCCGCCGACGTCGGTCGGGTCGCCGATGTTGTTCCACAGCCGGCGGCCGAGGCGGGCCATCACCTCCCGATGGTCCAGGTCGACCGCGCCAGGGAAGCCGATGCTCGTCGGCGCGGCTGTGTCCGCATGGGTGACGAGGTGGTCGAGGACGGCGGTGATGTCGACCGGGGTACGGCTGAGGTCGGCGGCCTCGGCGAGACCACGCAGACGAGCGGGCACGGGGGTGTGGGTCATGCGCGGCGTCCGGTGAGGAGGTGCCCGGTGAGGGTGTGGTGCAGCATGGTCACCTGCCGCCAGGTGTCACGCGTGATGCTGTCGCCCTGGTCGGTGAGGTGTTCGTGGGGGTTGTAGTAGGTGACCCGGTCGGGGTCGAGGGGTTTGGTGCAGCGGACACCGTCCGCGCCGATCGGGGCATGGGGGTCACGGTCGACGTGCAGGGCGGTGCCGTCGGTGAGCAGGACGTAACACTGGCCCTTGAGATCGAACACCGAGCGGCGGCGGTCGTCGTCGGGGCGGCGCAGGGTGCGGGCGAGTTGCTGCCAGCGGCCCTGGTCGGAGTCGAGGGTGGTCACCCCCACACCCACGTAGGCGGCACCGGCCGGCAGCGACATGTCGCCGCCGTTGGCCATCGACCCCTGTGGCCCCAGCGGATGCCACCACCCCCCGGCCGACCCGGCCCGCGCAATGCTGTCCGTCACCACCTCGGTCAGGTCGGCCAGCAGGCGGGGTAGGTGCTGCGACTCAGGCGAGGCCAACCACAACCGGTAGGCGGTGTGCAGCTGGTAGCCGTGCGGCTGGGCCGCAGCTTCGGAGACGAAGAACAACATCACCCCGTGCGGGCCGAGCGCGTCACGCTGCCCGTACCGCTGGTCTGCTTCGATCATGTGTCCGGTGTTCAGGCGTTTCGCCCGGTAGACGACCTGCTGGCGCAGGTCGGCCCACCATCGGGCCTCGGCCGACACCCCGCTGTCGGGCTCCCCCTGCTGCGGGGGAGGTGACGGGGTGTGCTCGGGTGGGGCCGGGTGGACAAGGGTGTCCCGGCGGTACGGTCGCTCGTCGGGCATCCGGTAGTCCGGCGGGGGCGGCTGGACCAGGCTGAGACCCGGTGGGGGTTGGTGGTCTGCTGGTCGGCGGGGGCCGGGTGGTGGCGTCGGTCGTGGGGGTTCGGGTCGCCAGGCCGGGTCCAGCGGGTCACTGCTGTGGTGCCCCCGTGCCGCTGGTATGTGGACGGTGTAGGTCTTCATGGTCGGGTCTTCCTCGGGGGTCAGATGGAGATGTGGAGGGCGTCGGGTACGGCGTGGGTTTTCGGGGTGCCGTGGCCGATGCCGGCGTAGACGTCGGGCCGGGTGCGGCGCAGGTGTGCGGCCCAGATGCCGCCTGCGGTGGCGGTGGCGGTGAGGATCGCCGGGAGCAGCAGCGGATACGGCGACCCCGGCACAGCCCCGAGGAGGGAACCGACGTTGCCGACCATCGCGACCAGGACCACCGACCCGCCGAGCACCCCCAACGCGGGCGCGACCATCCACTGCCACACCCCGGCCCGATCACCCCGCACCGCAGGCGGGGCGGCCAACGCCGCGATCGAGGCGGCGAGGAGGAGGCAGAGCAGGCCCAACGCACCGAGGGTGGACAGCCAGGCGAACATCACCCCCACCGGATCAACCCCGGCGACCGCGAACGCGGCGACGACGATCGCTGCCACTCCGGATTGGGTGAGGGAGCCGCCGCGTGGGGCGCTGACCCGGGTCGTACTCCCGGTCTGGGCGAGACCGGTGGGGAGGACACCTTCACGGGCCATGGCAAACACGTAGCGGGCGATGACGTTGTGGAACGCCAGCATCGAGGTGACGATCGCGAACACGAGCACCAGCCCGGCGATGCCCACCCACATCCCGCCTGCGGCTTCGAGGATCGTGAAGGGCAGGCCGGAGGACGGGTCGGCAGCGCGGGTGGCGACAGTCTGCGGGCCGACGGCGACACCCATCGCCCACGCCGCAGCGGCATACACACCACCCAGGACGAGGACGGCGGTGATCGTGGCGCGGCCAATCGACCGGCGGTCGACGGCTTCCTCGACGAACGAGCCGGGGGCGTCGACGCCCATGAACGCGGCCACACACAACGCCACCGCCCCACCGATCCCCCCGACCCCCAGACCGGAGACGTCGAACCCCTCCCACGACACCGTCCCGTCGGACGGAGAACCGAGACCGGCGACGACGAACAGGCCGACGATCAGCAGCGACACCGCGAGGACCCCGCCGAGGACCCAGGTGGACAGGACGATCGCCCGCACCCCGAGCGCGCTGACAACAGCCCAGGCGATGCCGGCCCACACCCACCAGGTGCCGCCGAGCTGGGCGGCGAGGGTCGCCCCGAACAGCCCGTACAGGCTGGTCTGGATCGCCGTGTACGCGACCAGGGCGACCAGGCCGGCGGCGACACCCCAACTGCGGCTGAGACCGTGGGCGAGGATGCCGTAGTACGCCGCCGGATGACCGACCTGCCGGGCCAGCGCGGTGTAACCCACCATCAGCAGTGCCACCACTGCGGCGACCAGGATGAACGTCAACGGCAACGCCGTCACCCGGGTCGTGGCGTAGGTGGTGACGAGACCACCGGCGAGGACCACCATCGGCGCGGACGCCGCCGCACCGAAAATCGACAAGCCAGTCGGAGTCATCGTCCGCCGGGCGAGCGCCACCTGCACATACGGCGTCATCGCTGCCCCCACTGCAACGAGTCCGGGCACGACAACTTCCGGCAACCCCGCACCGGATGTGACACCACATCGCCGGCGCTCGCGGTGACCAGCAACACCGCCGTCGGACGCACCGGCCCACCCCGCCAGTAACCCCGATCCCGGTCCAACCGCCGCAACGCCACACCCGCACGCGGCGTGAACCCGAACAGGTCATGCGCACCGTCCGACCACTCCCGACGGATCGCATACCCCCACAGATCCACCCCCGCCCCTACCCCCGCGCCGTCCTCGCCGTCCGCGCTGTCGGGGGCGGTGGGCCGCGAGCGGACAGGAGCCAACCAGGGCGGCAACCACCAGCCCAGCTCACGCCGACGGGGCGGGAACATGACCACCGGACGATCGACAACAAACAACATGAAGCAAGCCCTCCTTCAGAGAACGGGTACACAGGGATGACCGGCGGGCCACACGGCCATCGCCAGCTGCTGATCGGGGTGGTGCCCTACCGGGCGTGGTCAGGGAAACGTGGTCAGGGAGAACGCGGCGGTGCGGGGATGAGCCGGCCGCGCGACACGGTCACGCCACGGCGCAGCCGGGCCCGAGGGGGAAGCCCGCCACACGACCGACCGCTGTCGGGGGTGGGCCGCCACATCCGCCACAGGGCGGGACCGTCCGGCTCCAGCAGGATCGGTGACCTCGGCTCGTATCCCAGCGCGGCCAACAGGCCCTCCCGGGGGCGGCCACCCGGGCACTCCGCGTACGCAGGAAGCCCTTCGGTGTCTAACACCCGGTGGTGGGCGGCCAGCAACGCCCGCGCGGTGTCGTCGTGGCCGGGGTGGGTGGCGAGGTGCGCGAGGTAGGCGTGCGGGACGTGCGGCACCACGGCATCGAGGTACGCGTGCCACAGGGCAAACCGGGACGCCTGCGAGCCGAGGACCCGGTGCAGGTCGTACATCCACACCGCCGACGGCACCGGCACCTCCCCACGCCGGAACCACACCGCCACCGCCGACCGGTCCCCGGTTGTGTCGACCTGGCCGTGCGCCAACCCCCACGACACGGCCAGCCGCGCATACCGGCGCAGCACCTGCGGACGATCTGTGGCGACCGGCACCAACCAGGCACCCACCGGGCCCACCGACAACGCCTGCACGACGAGGACCGACAACACGTCGAGATCCGCACCCGACGCCCGGCACACCACCGCCGACCGCGTCACGACACATCCCCCGCCCGGCGGTCCCCACCCTCGCCACCGGACGCCTCGCCGACCGTGGAAGTGCGTTGGCGGGATGCCCACAACGCCGCGTCGAAGGTGTGCCGGAACGTCACCGCCAGATGCAGATCACCCGGCTCCACCCCACCGATCGGCAACCACGCCCGTGCTTCCTCGACCAACTGCGGCGGCCCACACACCAACACCGCCTGCCCCGGTACGTAGTGGTACAACACCAGACCCACCAGGCCACCCTGCGCGGCCGGGTCGACATCCCCGTCGTCGGAGAACGCCAACACCACCGACAACCAGTCGCCATGCACCCGCCGCAGCATGGTCAACACCGCCGCGTCATACAGATCCCACAGGGTGCGGGAACCCACCACCAACGTCACCCGCCGCCGCACCGGCGACGCCGCGACCTGTTCCACCAACGCCCGCAACGGCGCCCACCCGGTACCCCCGGCAACCAGCAGTAGATCGGCGTCACCCGCCGGCAATGACAACCCCACCTCACACGCCGGCCCCAACCACAGCAACTCCCCCACCTCCACCTGCCCCACGAGCACAGGTGAGACGGCACCATTGGGAATGGCACGGATGTGGAACTCGACCGTCCCGTCCGGACGTGGCGCGTTCGCCGGAGACAACCACCGCCACTGGCCCGGCATCCGAGGCGAGCACACCGGCAGGGCGTCACCCGGGGTGTAACGCAGACGCCGCACCGGACGGACCGTCACCACCGCGACGTCGTCACACGCCGACACCACCGACTCCACCACACCGAACGTCACACTCGGGCCGTCACCCAGCATCCCTGCGGACTGCCCGGCCGAACGCCACACCCGAAGACAATCCTGCTCCCAGATGTGGGCCAACTCCGGCTTCCATGACTCCCCCGCGAACCGGCGCACCGTGTCCACCAGGGCCGCCGCGATCACCGCCCCGTGGTGCGGATGCAGGTCACACCGCCGATACCACCGGCCCAACACCACCAGACCCGCCCGACGGGCAGCAGGATCACCCCGACCAGCGATCGACTCCACCAACGTCGAGAAGAACAGCGGCGCAAGCCGCTCCGGAAGGAATCGCACATCCCGATCCACCATGACCGACCAGAAGTGCTCCGCCGCCCGCTCATGATCAGCGGAGATGATAGTCGGCACCTCTGTTGGACCAAACTCGCGCGTTCGACCATTGGCCGAGAGGAGCCATTTCATCCGGCGCATTCACCTTCTCCGCCCAGGGTCCACGCTCGGGGATTGCTAGCCATAGATCAACAATCCCCGAAGGGCGGAGCTCCGGGAAGGCCGACCTTCGGTCCCACCTCACGTACTGACCTACGGTCCGACCAGCACATGAACTGCTAAGGAATCGCAGACATGAACTTTACTGGGATCCACAAGAGCGCCGCGATACGCGAAGCTCGCCGGCGAGCAAGGAGATATGACACCCGAGCCAAGTTCAGGAAATCTCGCAGATGGGGGGTAGCGAGAGGATGGGGCGACGAAGTCGAACGCGCACGCCGCTACCGCCGGAAGCGATGTCGGCCAACTCGAAGCCGGGCGGGGTGAGGCACCATGCGGCTGCGAGATCAGCGGACGGTGAAGTTGCGTCTAGAGAGATCACGATCTCGTCGACGCAGTCGAGGCCCTCGCGGAGTTCGTCAGAGTGTTGGTCACCTATCAACAGGATGGACCGAGAGCCAGCGGCATAGCAGGTTGACAGCCACTCGCGAAGATCACTGGTCGGGTCGGTGGGTATCGTGAAGTGTGCGGAGGCGTGGCCACCGGGGGTGCCCTCCTCTATCGGGCCTCCGCCAAAAACGAGGTCTGCCGTCATACGCAGGTCGTTTGTCAGCCGCTCATCGGCCGCGACGCTGTCCTTGCCATCCGAGGCGTAGGCCCATGTCAGGTAGGGCCGGCGGCGCCGGGTAGCGACGAGCCAGGGCCCGAGGACTATAAGGGTCTCGTCGGGGATCACGTTCGTCTCGACGTCGACGCCGTGAGCGGTCAGGACGGCGGCACCCCCGTCGCCCCGGGATGTGGGATCGATAATGCTGATAACGACTCGGGCTATGCCAGCATTAATGAGTTCTTGGCGGCAGGCCGGAGTGACGCCGATGTGGTTGCATGGTTCGAGCGTGACGACGGCTGTGCCCCCTCGCGCTGCGCTCCCAGCTGCGCGCAGGGCGTTGACCTCGGCATGTGCTTCTCCCTTACGCCGGTGATACCCCGTGCCTACAACATCGCCGTGGCGATCGAGGACGACGCAGCCGACAGGCGGGTTCGGACTCGTGGTGCCAAGACCGAATGATGACAGTGTGATCGCGTACCGCATCGCGGCCAACTCTGATGCGGATGCCATCAGGAAGCCTCCTTGAGTTCATCGAGGAAGGCACGGACGTGCGGGAGTTGCTGGTGCACGCGAATGATGGTGCCGAGTTGGGCGAGTCCATCAAGGACTCGCCGTGCTCCCGCCCGACGGGCGATGCGCAAAGCACGATGTGCCGTCGCGGCGGCCAAGTCGGGCTGGCTGGCTGCGGCATGGGCGGCGGCCTTGGTCAAGAGGGCGGATGCGAAGTCTTGACGATGCCGCGATGGGATCGTCGGAAGAGCTTCGTCCAGCACAGCGATCGCCTCCGTTGGACGCTGCGCCAACCGAAGGCATGCGCCCCGGTGCACCTCGATGTAACCGCTGGTGCAGTAGGAGCCGTGCTCCCCCTCAGGCTTGCCTGGACGACGGTCTGCTGCCCAGTTATGCGCGTCGTCGAGCAGACGCATGGCCGCGTGGTGCTCGCCCGTACCCGCCAGGGCGTGCGCGTGCTGAACCCGCAGTGCCGCTCGCATCGGTCCAGGCAGCTTCTGGTCGTAGCGCAACGCCGCTTCGGCCTGCTCAACTGCTCGGGTAAATCGCCCAGCGGCCAGTTTCTGCTGACTGCTGCGGTAGATGGCCCAAGCAGTCATCGCGGGGTCGGCGATCTGCCGTGCCCAGAAGAGTGCTTGCTGGGCCCAGCGCTGGCCTGCGTAGTGGTCATTGAGGGACTGGTTGAGCCAAGCAGCAGACTCGGCGTACTGGGCAGCGAGCCGAACCGCCGCAGGCCGCAGGGTCTCAGGTACCTCATGCAGAAGCGCCTCGATCGTCGCGAGTTGCCTACTGACCCCCATCAAGGCATACTCCGGCCCGAACGTCTTGTCGTTCTGAACCAGAAGATGCCACTCCTCGCGCAGCAAGTGGATCGTCTCGTCCCAACTGCCTGGTCGAGCTTCGAGCTGCCCGTCGACGATGTGCGCCCCATCGCTCCTTCGCGGACTGTAGAGATCAATATCCGCATCGGTGGCGGCATCGAGCACCTTGCGCAGGGCAGCCCTTCGTGCTGCGCTGGGCCAACGATGCTCGCCGCGCTCCAACTTGCCAATCCAACGAAAGTCGACGTAGTGGGCGGTAACGTCACGGCCCGAGTAAATGGCGTCAAGCGTCGCGTTGACTGCGTCAGCCAGCTCACTCCGGGACATACACTGGCCGGGACGCATCGGTGACGGCAACCGTTTCCGGGCAGCGGTGAGCACGGTGTTCGGCGCGATCACCGTGTCCGGATGACGAGGCACCCTCTCTCCTCTCGGTCCAGCTTGCCGGGCCCTGCCGACTATGCCACCGGCTGTATAGATCAGCCACCTGCGATACAGCACAGGTCTGGAAACAACACGGCTGAGTTTAAGGACGTCAGTGTCCTGCCGAGAGTGCCGACACCCGTCTGTCGTACGGCAAGGCCAACCACACCCCGGACGAAGCGGCGGACACCTTCGTCTCAGTCCTGCGCGCGATGGGCACCAACGGTGCAGCCGAAAGCACCACGCTGCCGCATACCGGTCCGGATGCCGATACTGGTGAGGACAGCCACCACAGCTCGGACTCGGATGGTGACGTGCGACGGCGAGACTTTCTGCGCAGCGCTGCGGTCAGCGTCGCCGGTGCCCCCGGCGTCGCGCCGGTGCTCGACGCGCTCGTCTCGCTCCGGCAACCACCGGCCACGGTGTTGTCCGTGCAGCAGCTCTCCCGCAAGGTGGCCACCGTCAAACACGACTACCAGGCATGCCGGTACGAGCGCGTCCTCGATCAGCTCGTCACGCTGCTACCCGCCCTCGAGCCCGCAACGGTCGACGCGGAAAGCGGGCATCAGATGCAGGTCAACGTCCTCGCCGCCGAGCTGTACCACGTCGTCGGTAGCGTCCTGCTCAAGCTGGGCGACCGTGGGATGGCCCTGATCGCCGCCGAGCGGAGCACCCGCGCCGCCGCGACGAGCCAGGACCCGGTGGCGGTCGCCGCGAGCGCACGGATCATGACCCACGCTCTGATGAGCAACCACCACGACGACCAGGCGGTAACCCTCGCCGCAGACGCGGCCGGCGTACTCGACCGGGACACCCGCCTCGCATCGACCGACGCGGTCGCCGTGTACGGCTCCCTCGTCCTACGCGGTGCCGTCGCCGCAGCCCGCCGCGACGACCGGGACACCGCACACACCATGCTCGACGAAGCGACCCGCGCCGCGACCCGACTCGGCTATGACGGCAACGACCGGTGGACCGGCTTCGGTGCCACCAACGTCCTGCTGCACCGGGTCAACATCGCCCTCACCCTCGGCGACGCCGGCACCGCCATCGACATCGCCCGCACCGTGCCCCTGGAAAAGGTGACCCTCGCCGAACGCAAAGCCACGCTGCACGTCGATGTGGCCCGCGCCTACACCCAGTGGGGACGCCACGAACAGGGCCTCAACGCCCTCCGCACCGCATACGAGGTCGCACCCGAAGAGATCCGCTGCCGCCCAGCAGTCCACCGCCTCACCAACGACCTCACCCGCCTCACCACGGGCCCGATACGCGCAGCCGTCGTCAACTTCACCCAGACCGCCGGAATCCCCCAATGACAGGCAACCACCTCCAGATCGTCGTCTGCGCCGCCGGCCCCGCACCCGACGTCACCACCCTGATTAACACCGCACACCAGCAGTCCTGGACCGCAGCGGTCACCGCCACACCCGACGCAACCAGCTTCATCGACATACCGGCCATCGAAAAGCTGACCGGCACTCCCGTGCGATCCGACTACCGCGCAGCTCCGGGCACCCGCCGCTCGCTACCCACCACCGATGCAGTGGTCGTCGCACCCGCGACCTATAACTCCATCAACAAGATCGCCCTCGGCCTCGCCGACAACTACGCCATGACCACCATCGCCGAACTCATCGGACGACACATACCCACCGTCATTGTCCCCTTCGTCAACACCGCCCTCGCCACACGACTCCCCTTCCGCCACGCCGTAGCCAGCCTCCGCGCCGAAGGGCTACACATCATGCTCGGCCCGGAACACGGCTGGGAGCCACACCCGCCCGGTGGCGGCAACGACCGGCAGAGCGACTTTCCCTGGACAACCGCGTTCGAGATCGCGGCCCGGCATGCTGCCTAATCGATGAAAAGCGCCGAGGCGAACGGGTGCGGGGGTGGGAAAGCCCGCAGCAGCACCAAACGCGCCTTGCCGTCGAACTGCGGTCAGCCGACGTCTTCCGCGACAGGTTCCGACTCAACCCCCGCGTCGTACGCGGATGAAGCCAGGCGAAGGCCGCCGAGAAATGGAACCAGCGCTTGCCCAACTCACATCGGTCACGCCCACCACCCTACGGACGCCCCACACCCCACCCTTCCCCGCGCGACGGGGAACTACGCTGAGCAAGTATCAAGTACACGAACAAGAAGACGCCTACCGACGGCGAACGTAGCTGTTGATCAATGCGACCAGAGCCGGCAGAACTATCGACGGGCGCGCCCCGACGCGACACGGCGGCGGGCCGCAGGCCCACCCTTGACCAAGTAAAGAAATCCCAAACACACGTACGCGAATATTCCTGACCTCATTCTGACGCCGACACTACAGACGGCAACCCGCAAAAATCGACTTCACTATAGGAAGACTGTGCAATGCATAACGGGCCAGTTCGGGAGCGACGGCCTTATGGATGAGGCGGTCGGTGGCGACGTCGTGCGCGAAGTGGTGAAATGCGTCGACCACTGGCAAGAAGCGCAGATCCTCCAGGTCATCGGCATCGATCGTAGGCTTTTCGCGTGCCGCCTGCTCGAAGACGCGGATGACACCCCGCCACGATCGATATCGCGCCTCAACTAACTCGCTGCGGGCATTGAGTCCGAGCAGGTCGATGGTCTCGCGGCCCTGGGGCGTGAGGTCGATAAACTGCCCGGTACTGGCGAGGGTCATGTGGTCGGCGGAGTCGTCCACGCTAGGGTCCAGCAGCAGCGGATGCCCGGTCAGGTCGACCGGGAAACGCTCCTTCTTTGCCTGCTGATTGCAATAGCCGCAGGCGAGGATGTGGTTTTTCCATTCGAAGGTTCGCGCAGGATCGCGGGCAATCGGCACGAAATGGTCGACGTCCGTGCCGCGGCTTTCGTAGCAGTACATGCAGAATGAAGGTCGCGCACACATTCGTAGAAGCTGAGCCTTGAGCTGTCGGCGGGTACCGGTTGCGGCGCTCCAACTCGCGCGAGCCGTCTTTTGAGGGGTTGCGCTGGCCACAATCTGCGCGGTTTTGTCGATTAGGCGCTCTGAGATCTGCACGGGAAGCGGCCGACGCGCGATCGGGATCAAACGTCGTCCCCCAACACGTCACGCACCCGGCTCCCGGGCGACGGCGACAGAGCCTCGGACAACTCCGTCAGCCTGGCGAGATCTTCTGGGCTTGCCTGACCGCGAATGGCGAGCCGCTCCAGTCGGGTCAGCGCACTTCGCAGCTCGTCAACGCGTTCGGAGTACGGTGAGTCCAATCCGAATAGCTCCGTCAAAACAGCATCGTCACCACTTCCATTCACGACACGCCGGAAGAGTTCCTCGTTGGCGATACGCGGTGGGAACAATTCCTCCGGCCCTGGAAGCTGAATCAGGCCACCCGGCGACGCACTCTGACAAATATACGGGCTATGGCTTGTGACAATGAACTGAATGAATGGGAAATGCTCCAGCAGCCATGGCGCGATACGTTTTTGCCAGGAAACGTGAAGATGGACGTCGATCTCGTCAATGAGTACGACTCCCGACGTGAAGATGACCGCCTGACCTTCTTCACCCCACTCAATCTTCCCGTCGAAGCATTCGTTTATTTGGCGCACGATATCGGTTACCAGTGCCGTGACGGTGCGGTAGCCGTCGCTCATCTCGTCGATTCGGACGGGCATTCCGGACTCCTTGGTAATCCACAGACCGTCCGGATCGACCCTATCAACCAAATAGCCGTCGGGAAACAGGCCGTCGTTAAGAAGCCCGATGACACGCTCCTCCAACTCCGCATAACCGGCACGCCCGGATCTGGCGCGATAGTTGACCTGCTGAAGCCACTGCACCGTCTCGGCGAGTGAGGCTTCCTCTCGGAACAGAGTTATGAAGCGTGCCGCTGTCCAGTCTCCGGCCATCAGGCGTGCGACCTCGCCGCTCGTGCCGGCCAAGCGCCGGAATGGCCCGTAGCCCGCGGCGAACCAGCCAGTCGGTTTCGGAGACCAGAGCGATCGCTCGGCCATCTTGCCGCCTCGACCGCGGCGTGTGTCGGCCTGAGGCCGCGCTCGCGCACCTTCAGTCCGTTCCCATTTCAGTGCAGCGGCGAAGGAGTCCGCAGGTCGGCCCGCGCCCAGGTTGACCTCGAAGGAGTCTCGTACGATCTCTGCGCTGACCGTTGCCATTGTCTGTCCATGACTGATCCAGTCCCGATCGCCCTCCGTCAAGCTGTTCGCTACCTCGGGACCGGCCAGCGCAGTTGCGGCGGCACGAAGGAGGGTTGTTTTACCTGACCCATTGCGGCCAGCGATAACGCAGAATCCCCGATAGCGCTTGAAAAGATCTTTATCGTCGGTGTTCCGCTCAAAGCGGAGGTCGACAGCGCGAGACCCGTGGAAGCCTCGCACTCCCTGGATGCGCAGGCGCTGTAAGTACACCGACAGTCCTCCACCAATCTACGGTCCGTGCTTAGTCGATAGCGCTGATCGCTGCGAGCAGTCTACTGCTGTAGCCGGGAGCGGGTCATCGTCTCGGTGCTCCGGTGGACTGCTCCTTAGCTAGAGGTGTTGGCTCGCACAGGTCTCACCCGACATCAGACACTGAGAGTCGCTTGACACATGCATCAACGACCTCCCGCAGTTGGTCACCACCAAATCCTCTCCGGCTGCCTGGAACCTCTCGGCTTTGGCGGACGGTTCGCGTACCCGATCACGCGACCTCCGGGTGCCCGCGCGCCGTCGATGTTCGTGAGGGAGTCGCCACTCAGTACGCATCGGGCTGGCGGCTCGCCTACTGCGTACGCAGCTTGCCGGATCGGTTCCGGGCTGGGCTACTGCTGCCGTCTCTGGTGACCCGTGGCGTGCCTTCGGCAGCGTCAGGTACACCCGTTCGCCGTTATCGATTGGGGATGCCGCCTCCGTGTCACACGTCGAGAAGATCACCGGTGAACTCCGCGCCCTGACGGCCGGCGTCGAGCGGGCCCAGGGGTTGACGGCCGCCGCCCACCTTCAGGCGCAGGAGATCGCGCTGCGGGCCACCACCGCCGGCTTCCTCGTCGTCGCCGCAGCGTCGCCCGGGCCCGCACCGCGCTCACCGACGTCCAGGGCGGCCTGCCTGGGAAGACTCGAAGGGTCGACCGGTGAGGCGACGAAAGCCGTCACCCCCGTACCCCAGCAGGCCACCCCGCAGAAGACGATCGCCGCACTGACGCCCGTGCAGAGCGCCGTCGGCACCGCCCGCGACTCGGCAGGCAGCGCCATCACCCGGATCGGTGAGACACAACAACTCCGTCACCACAATCCTCCACGGTGGACAATCCGGACCCCTGCTACAGGCCCTGGACGGCATCAAGCAGGTGCTGATGCAGGTTGTCGCCCGCACCAGCGGCGCACGAAAGGCCATCGAGACGGCGATCGCCGAGGCACAACGGGTGGGATCAACGGGAAACTGACCGGGGCTGGAGGCCACCCACCGCCCAGCCCCAGCCCCAGCCGCGCGGATCGTGTCCCTGGAAGGACGCTGCGCGCAGTCAGCACATCTGGGTGATCTCCCATGACGGGCCCGAGTCGTTCGAGGAGGCCAATGCCGCCTACCGGGCTTCGGATCGCCGTAAGACGCTGGGGCTGGACCCGGGCAACTACCTCGTGGATGAGGAAACCTGGGAGGTAGAGCAGACGCTAGGAGTTCCCGCTGCCCGGGAGCAGGTGGGTTCGCCGCTCGTCGTCGGTGAGCGCGCGGAACACTCGGGTACGGGCTCGGGTGCCCAGGCCACCACGCCGACCCGCTTCTCGTGGCCGCTGAGCACGAGGGGCCGGTTGGTGCCGGCGAGGTCCCAAATCTCTACGATCATTACCAATTACTAAAAGTGCTTTTATCCTTAACAATAGTATTCATAACCCCACACTATTTGCCGCATCATCTCGGCGCGCCGTAGGCGGATCATCGATCCGGAACTCCGGCGACGGCCGACTCAGGGGGCTGTTGTCCGCAGGTCGTGCAGGTGGGACAGCGGTGCGTGCGGTGGACGCCACTCCAGCAACAGCGCCGTCGCGTCGTCGTCGAGCTGCCCCGACTGGTACGCGACCACCGCGCGCACCAGCCGGCGCATCGTCTCCGGGGTGGCCAGCTGGTCGTTGAGGGCCCGGTTGACGAAGTCGACGAGACGCGTCAACCCGAACCGTTCCCCGTCGATGCCACGCGCGTCGGTGATGCCGTCGGTGTAGGCGAGGATGCGGTCCCCAGGGTGCAGCTCCTCCTCGTACACCTCGGGGCGGTGGGTCGCGAGGTGACCCAGGCCGAGCGGGAGCGCGGTCGGGCCCGGCAGCTCCCGGATCGCCTTGCCGTCGCGCAGCAGCAGGGCACCCGGGTGGCCGGCGTTGATCATCCGGAGCCGGCCGGTGCTCCGCTCCAGCTCGACCAGGAGCGCCGTGGCGAACATGTGCGGGTGCTCGGAGCGCACCCACCTGTCGATGCTGGTCGCCGTGTCGACCAGGTCGAGGCCACAGCGGCGCGCGTTGCGGTAGGCGCTCACCACCAGGGAGGCCAGGGTGCTCGCCTTGATGCCGTGCCCGCAGGTGTCGAACAGCCCGACGCTGAGCACGTCACCGTTGAGCGCGTAGTCGAAGATGTCCCCGCCGACGTCGTAGCACGGTTCGAGGATGGTGGTGAGCACCATGTCGTCGGTGGCGAAGGTCAGCGGCGGCAGCAGGCCCCAGACGATCTCGGCGGCGACCTGCATCGGCAGCCGACGCCGCAGCCGTTCCACGACGTCGCCGTACGGTCGGCGGTTCACCACGAGTTGCGCGACACAGGTCGCCAACTCCCAGGCCGGCTCGTTCATCGCCGGGTCCCCGGCGGCCGGCGAGACGATCTCCAGCACGCCCATCCGTTCGCACCCGACGAGCAGCGGGACCCAGATCCGGTCCGGGCTGTCGGGCGCGCGCTGCACGTCGAGGCCGGTGAACGCCCGACCGGCGAGGGTCGTCTCGATCGGCAGCGCCTCGCGGTCCAGGCCGGCACCGAGCAGCGGTACGAGGCTGGCCTGCTGGTAGTCCGCCAGGTAGATCACGATCTCGGTGGCGTCGATGGCCGGCGCGGCCCGGTTCACCAGCAATGGCAGGTCGTCCGGCCCCCCGCGAGGCGCGGCGAGCTGGAGCCAACGCACCGCGTCACCCGCGTCGACCAATCTGAACCTCCCCCACGTCTCCCCCACCGTAGGAGGCGCACGGGAAACCCGCCACCACCTGATTCGAGGACACGGCGGACAGGAAGAATGACGGTGGCGGACATCTCCGTCCGCGCGTACGAAGGAGGCAGCGTCATGGTCGTCGCAGGGCTCATCCTGGCCGGCATCGCCGGCCTCATCCACGTCTACATCTTCTACCTGGAGTCCGTCGTCTGGACGACCGCCCGCGCGCGCTCGGTCTTCGGCACCAGCCGCGAGGAGGCGGAGGCGACCCGGCAGCTCGCCTTCAACCAGGGCTTCTACAACCTCTTCCTGGCGATCACGATCGTCGTCGGCATCATCGCCTACGCCGTCGGCGCGCACACCGTCGGCGCGACCCTGGTCTTCGTCGGCGCCGGTTCGATGGTCGCCGCCGGTCTGGTGCTGCTGATCTCGGCACCCACGAAGGCCAGCGCCGCGCTCAAGCAGCTCGTCCCCCCACTCCTGGCCGTCGTCGCCCTGGCGATCGGGCTCAGCCTCGGCTGAGCCGGCGGGTCACCACCCGCGCGGAAGCCGGGTAGGGCGGCCGGTCAGGGGCGGTAGCGGTAGCCCATCCCCGGCTCGGTGATCAGGTGCCGGGGCCGGGCCGGGTCGTCCTCCAGCTTGCGCCGCAACTGGGCCAGGTACTGCCGCAGGTAGTTGGTCTCGTGCTGGTATTCCGGCCCCCACACCTCGTGCAGGAGCTGGCGCTGGCTGATCAGCTTCCCGGGGTGGCGCAGCAGCCGCTCCAGCACCGCCCACTGGGTGGGGGTGAGCCGGACCTCGACGCCGTCGTCGCGGGTGACGACGCGGGCGGCGAGATCGACGGTGTGCCGGCCCACCCGGGCCTCGGCGGCGGCGTCGACCGGCGCGCTGGTGAGCCGACGGGTGACGGCGCGGATCCGGGCGAGGAGTTCGTCGACCCCGAACGGCTTGGTGACGTAGTCGTCGGCACCGGCGTCGAGGGCGGCGACCTTGTCCGCGCTGCCGGCCCTACCGGAGAGCACGATGATCGGGATCGTGGTCCAGCCGCGCAGGCCCCGGATGACCTCGACGCCGTCGAGGTCGGGCAGCCCGAGGTCGAGCACCACCAGGTCCGGCGGGTGGCTGGCGGCGGCCTTCAGCGCGGCGGTGCCGGTCCCGGCGACCTCGACGTCGTACCCCCGGGCACGCAGGTTGATCCGGAGTGCGCGGAGGATCTGGGGTTCGTCGTCGACGACCAGGATGCGGGTCACCGGTCCGGCCTCTCGTCGGCGGCAGGCAGCCGCAGCACCATGGTCAGTCCTCCGCCGGGGGTGGTCTCCGGGGTGATGCTGCCACCCATCGCCTCGGTCAGCCCCCGGGACAGCGCCAGCCCCAGCCCCACCCCGGTCTGGTTGTCCCGGTCGCCGAGCCGCTGGAACGGCAGGAAGACGTGCTCCCAGCGGTCCTCGGGGATGCCGGGGCCGGTGTCGATGACCCGCAGCTCCACCTGCCCGGCGTGGGCGCTGGCGGTGAGCGTGGGCGGCTGCCCGGGTGGGCTGTGCCGCAGGGCGTTGGCGACGATGTTGACAAGCACCCGTTCCAGCAGGCCCGGGTCGGCGTCGACCGCCGGCAGGTCGGCGGGGATGTCGGTCCGGACGTCGGCGGCGGCCGGCCCCAGCTCGTCCAGGGCCAGCGGTACGGCGTCCTCCAGGCCGATCGCGGTGCGGGTGACGCCCAGCGCGCCGGCCTGCAACCGGCTCATGTCGAGCAGGTTCGCCACCAGCCGACCGAGCCGGTCCAGTGACTCGTCGGCGGTGGCGAGCAACTCGGCCCGGTCCTCGGGGTCGAAGTCGACGTCCGGGCTGCGCAGGCTGCTCACCGCGGCCTTCGCCGACGCCAGCGGCGTACGCAGGTCGTGGCTGACCGCGGCGAGCAACGCGGTGCGCAACCGGTCGGCCTCGGCGAGCGGCCGGGCGGTGGCCGCCTCCTCGGCGAGCCGTTCCTGGCGCAGCGCGACGGCGGCCTGGGCGGCGAACGCCTCGACGATGCGCCGGTCGGCGGCCTCCAGCCGACGGCCGCTGAGCACCACGGTCAGCCGGTCGTCGACAGGTACCGTGGTCTCCCCTGCGCCGGGGCTGCCCGCCGGGTCCGCGCCGACGCTGGCGACCAGACGCCAGACGCCTTCTTCGTGGGCCCGGCCGGGCCGCCCCTGCGCGTCGGGGGCGAGCTCCAGGACGCTGACCGCGCGCAGCGCGAAGGTCTCCCGCAGCCGGGCGAGCAGCGCCGGCAGCGGCCGTTCACCGCGCAGCACGCTGCCGGCGACGGTGGCCAGGGTCTGCGCGTCGGCGGCGGCACGGGCGGCCTCCCGGGTACGCCGGGCCGCCACGTCCACCACCCAGCTCACCGCGACCGCCACCCCGACGAAGACGCCCAGTGCGAGGAGGTTGTCCGCCTCGGCGATGGTCAGCGTGCGGTACGGCGGGGTGAAGAACCAGTTCAGCAGCAGTGATCCGCCGAGCGCGGCGACCAACGCGGGCCACAGCCCGCCGACCAGCGCCACCCCGACCACCCCGGCCAGGAAGATCAGGATGTCGTTGGTCAGGGTCAGGTCCGGCAGCGTCGACAGCAGCAGGGTGAGCAGCGGCAGGCCAAGCCCGGCGAGGGCGAACCCGAGCAGTCGACGCCGTCGGGACAGCGCGGCCGGCACCCCGGCCCCGCGCCGGCCCCGCCCGGCCTGCGGGTGGGTGACCAGGTGCACGTCGATCGCCCCGGAGCGGGCGGTGGTGGTGACGCCGACGCCCCGGGCGAGCAGTTGGGCGAACCGACCGCGCCGGCTCGCCCCGAGCACCAGTTGGGTGGCGTTGACTCCCCGGGCGAAGTCGAGCAGGGCGGCCGGGACGTCCCCGCCGAGCACCTGGTGGTAGCTGCCGCCGAGGCTCTCCACCAGGACCCGCTGCCGGGCGAGCTGGGCCGGGTCCGCCCCGGCCAGCCCGTCGTTGCGGGCCACGTGCACGGCGAGCAGGTCGGTCCCCTTGCTCCGGGCGGCGATCCGGGCGGCCCGGCGGATCAGCGTCTCCCCCTCCGGGCCGCCGGTGAGGGCGACGACGACCCGTTCCCGGGCCTCCCAGGTGGCGGAGATGCCCTGCTGGGCCCGGTACCGGTCGAGCTGGTCGTCGACCTTGTCGGCCAGCCAGAGCAGGGCCAGCTCGCGCAGCGCGGTGAGGTTGCCGACCCGGAAGTAGTTGCCCAGCGCCGCGTCGATCCGGTCCGGCCGGTAGATGTTCCCGTGCGCCATCCGCCGGCGCAGCGCCTCCGGGGTCATGTCGACCAGTTCGACCTGCCCGGCGGCGCGGACGACGGCGTCCGGGACGGTCTCCCGCTGGGTGGTGCCGGTGATCCGGGCGACCACGTCGTTGATCGACTCCAGGTGCTGGATGTTGACCGTCGACAGCACCGAGATGCCCGCGTCGAGCAGTTCCTGGACGTCCTGCCAGCGCTTCTCGTGCCGGGAGCCGGGCACGTTGGTGTGCGCCAGTTCGTCGACCACGACGAGGTCCGGGCGGCGGGCCAGCACGGCGTCGAGGTCCAGCTCGGTGAACTCGACGCCCCGGTGGCGCAACGTGCGGCGGGGCAGCACCGTCAGGTCGCCGATCATCGCGGCGGTGTGCGGCCGGCCGTGCGTCTCCACCAGGCCGACCAGCACGTCGGTGCCCCGCCCGGCCCGCCGCCGGGCCTCCTCCAACATGGCGTACGTCTTGCCGACGCCGGGGGCGGCGCCCAGGTAGATGCGCAGTTCACCTCGGGGCACGGGACCATCCTCTCGCTGTGCGCACCCTCCCCGGGCCACGACTGCCGGGCCGGCACCCGACCTGTCGGGCGCGGACGGGGTGCGTTGTCGGTCGTCAGCGGGCGGGGAAACTCCGGTCGAGGGCCAGGTTCAGTTCCAGCACGTTCACCGTGGGGGCACCCAGGAAGCCGAGCGTCCGGCCGGTGGTGTGCTCCCGGACCAGCCGCCGGACCACCGCCGGGTCCGCGCCGCGCTCCCGCGCCACCCGGGCCACCTGGATCTCGGCGTACGCCGGGCTGATGTGCGGGTCGAGGCCGCTGCCGCTGGCGGTGACCGCGTCAGCGGGGACGGCGGGGTGTTCCGGGGCGTCCCCCCGGACCGGGGTCACCAGCCCACCGGCCGCCCGGTAGTCCTCCCCGGGCTTCGCCAACTCCACAGGCACCCCCTGCCAGGAGGAGACGAAGGGGGTGGCCGGGGCGGTCTGGTTGACGCTTACCACCCGGGTGACCCGGCCGGTCAGCCCGTCGGCGCGGAACACGGCCAGCACCGCCCCCACCCCGTCCGGCGTGCAGTACGGCCGCCGCCCGTCGACGCCGTCCAGGGCACCGACCGCCCGGCTGCGCGCGCAGACCTGGCTGAGCAGGCTCCGGTTCGAGTCCTGTGGGTCGGCGGCGAGGGTGTCCACCACGCTCTCCGGGCCGAGGTTCGAGGCGGCGGAGGCGGTCGGGTCGTAGCCGTCGCCGGCCGCCGACGGGCGGGACTGGAAGTAACGCGGGACGGGGTTGCCGTCGGCGTCGGTGAAGGACTGCCCGATCAGGGCGCTGCCGACGGTGCGGCCGTTGACGGTCAGCAGCGACCCGGCGGCCCGGCCGTCGAGGCCGGGGAGCCGACCGACGGCGACCAGGGTGAGGGGGTAGGCCACCCCGAGCAGCACGGTGAACACGAGCAGGGCGCGCAGCGCGGCGAGGTGGGCGGCGAGCCAGGCGGGTGGGCGCATCACGAGACCCCCGGAACGAACTGGATGAGCAGGTCGATGAGCTTGATGCCGACGAACGGCGCGACGATGCCGCCGAGGCCGTAGACCAGCAGGTTGCGGCCGAGCAGCGCGGACGCCGCAGCCGGCCGGTAACGCACCCCGCGCAGGGCCAGCGGTACGAGCGCGATGATCACCAGCGCGTTGAAGATCACCGCCGCGAGGATCGCCGACTCGGGGCTGCCCAGCCGCATCACGTTGAACCGGTCCAGGCCCGGATAGATGCCGGCGAACATGGCCGGGATGATCGCGAAGTACTTCGCCACGTCGTTGGCGATGCTGAAGGTGGTCAGCGCGCCCCTGGTGATCAGCAACTGCTTGCCGATCTGCACGATCTCGATCAACTTGGTCGGGTCGGAGTCCAGGTCGACCATGTTGCCGGCCTCCTTCGCCGCCGACGTGCCGGTGTTCATCGCGACCCCGACGTCGGCCTGGGCCAGCGCCGGGGCGTCGTTGGTGCCGTCCCCGGTCATCGCGACCAGCCGACCACCCTCCTGCTCCCGGCGGATCAGGGCGAGCTTGTCCTCCGGGGTCGCCTCGGCGAGGAAGTCGTCCACCCCGGCCTCGTCGGCGATCGCCTTCGCGGTACGCGGGTTGTCACCGGTGACCATCACCGTCCGGATGCCCATCCGGCGCAGCTCGGCGAACCGCTCCCGCATCCCGGCCTTCACCACGTCCTTGAGATGGATGACGCCGAGCGCGCGGGCGGGCTCCCCGTCGACGTGTTCGGCCACCACCAACGGGGTGCCACCGAGCCCGCTGATCTCGTCGACGGTAAAGGCGACCTGCTCGTCGGGGTGGCCGCCGTGCTCCCGTACCCAGGTCAGCACCGCCGTCGCCGCACCCTTGCGGACCCGGCGGGGCGGTGCGGCCCGCGGGGTCAGGTCGACGCCGCTCATCCGGGTCTGGGCGGTGAACGGCACGAAGACGGCGTACGGCAGCAGCCCTGGCTCCTCCGCGCGCAGGTCGAACTCCCGCGTGGCCAGCACGACCACCGACCGACCCTCGGGGGTCTCGTCGGCGAGGCTGGACAGCTGCGCGGCGGCGGCCAGGTCGGCGGCGGTGACCCCCTCGGCCGGCAGGAACGCGGCGGCCTGCCGGTTGCCCAGGGTGATCGTGCCGGTCTTGTCCAGCAGCAGCGTGTCGACGTCCCCCGCCGCCTCCACCGCCCGACCGCTCATCGCCAGCACGTTGCGCTGCACGAGCCGGTCCATGCCGGCGATGCCGATCGCCGACAGCAGCGCCCCGATGGTGGTCGGGATCAGGCAGACCAGCAGGGACACCAGCACCACCCCCGTCACCCCGTCGTCGGTGACCGCCCCGGTGTCGGGCGCGGCGGTCTGCCAACCCTTGGCGAAGATCGCCAACGGTTGGAGGGTGACCACGGCCAGCAGGAAGATCAGGGTGAGCGCGGCGAGCAGGATGTTCAACGCGATCTCGTTCGGGGTCTTCTGCCGGTCGGCCCCCTCGACCAGGGCGATCATCCGGTCGATGAAGCTCTCCCCCGGCCGCTGGGTGATCCGCACGACGATCCGGTCGGAGAGCACCCGGGTGCCGCCGGTGACGGCGCAGCGGTCGCCACCGGACTCCCGGATCACCGGTGCGGACTCCCCGGTGATCGCGGACTCGTCGACGCTGGCGATGCCCTCGACGACGTCGCCGTCGCCGGGGATGGTCCCACCGGCGCAGACCAGGACGACATCCCCCTGCCGCAGTTGCGGTGCGGGCACGACCTCGTCGGTGTAGGCGTCGGCGGGGGCGCCCGGTTCCCAGCCGACCAGGCGGGTGGCGATGGTGTCCCGCTTGGCCTGCCGCAGCGAGGCGGCCTGCGCCCGGCCCCGGCCCTCGGCGACCGCCTCGGCGAGGTTGGCGAAGAGCACGGTGAGCCAGAGCCAACCGGTGATCGCCCAGCCGAAGACCGACGGGTCGGCCACCGCCAGGACGGTGGTGAAGACCGCGCCGATCTCCACGATCAGCAGCACCGGGTTGCGCCACAGGGTGCGCGGGTCGAGCTTGCGCAGCGCGTCGGGCAGGGACCGGACCAGCTGCCGGGGGTCCAGCAGGCCACCGCCGGCCCGGCCACCGGTCGGTGCCCGGCCAGCGGGTGGGTCGACCGGTTCCCGGGCGTCGGGTGGGCCTGCGGCCGGCGGCCGGTCGCCGCCGGGTGCCACGGACGGGACGGTCATGTCGTTCTTCCCCATGGTGGTCACCGCCCTTCGGCCAGCGGGCCGAGGGCGAGCGCGGGCAGGAAGGTGAGCGCCACCAGGATCACCGTGACGCCGACGACCAGCCCGACGAAGAGCGGGCGGTGGGTCGGCAGGGTGCCCTCGGAGGCGGGGGTGGGTGCCTGCCGGGCGAGCGAGCCGCCCAACGCGAGCACCAGGATGATCGGCAGGAACCGGCCGAGCAGCATGCACAACCCGAGCGCGGTGTTCCACCACGGGGTGTCCACGGTGATCCCGGCGAACGCCGAGCCGTTGTTGTTGCTCGCCGAGGTGAACGCGTAGAGCACCTCGGACAGGCCGTGCGGGCCGACGTTCAACGTGGTCGAGTCGTTGCCGGTGGCGAAGGCGGCGGCCGTGCCGATCAGCACCAGGGCCGGGGTGACCAGGAAGTACAGCGAGGCGAAGGTGATCTCGCGGGAACCGATCTTCTTACCCAGGTACTCCGGGGTCCGGCCGACCATCAGACCGGCGACGAACACCGTGATCACCGCGAGGACCAGCAGCCCGTACAGGCCCGCGCCGACGCCGCCGGGGGCGACCTCACCGAGCATCATGTTGCCCAGCGTCATCATCCCGCCCAGCGCGGTGTACGAGTCGTGGGCGGAGTTCACCGCGCCAGTCGAGGTCAGCGTGGTGACCGCGCCGAAGGTCGCCGAGTTCGACACGTCGAAGCGGACCTCCTTGCCCTCCAGCGCCGCGCCGACCGCCTGCGGCACGGTGCCGTGCCCGGCCAGCTCGAACACGTTGGTGAGGGTGACGCTGCCGAGCGCCAGGACGGCCATCACCGCGACGATCGCGTAGCCCTGCCGGTGCTGGCCGACCATCCGGCCGAAGACCCGGGGCAGGCTGAACGGGATCAGCAGGATCAGGAACAGCTCGATCCAGTTCGTCCAGGCCGTCGGGTTCTCGAACGGGTGGGCGCTGTTGGCGTTGTAGAAACCACCGCCGTTGGTGCCCAACTCCTTGATCACCTCCTGGCCGGCCACCGGCCCGCCGGGGATCGTCTGCCCGCCGCCGGTCAGGGTGGTCACGTCGGTGCCGGCGGAGAGGTTCTGCACCACACCGCCGAGCATCAGCACGAGCGCGCCGAGCACCGCGACCGGCAGCAGGACCCGCAGCGTGATCCGGACCAGGTCGACCCAGAAGTTGCCCAACTCGCCGGTACGGCTGCGGGCGAACCCCCGCACCAGCGCCACCGCCACGGCGATGCCCACGGCGGCGGAGACGAAGTTCTGCACCGCCAGCCCGGCCATCTGCACCAGGTGCCCCATGGTCGACTCGCCCGCGTACCACTGCCAGTTCGTGTTGGTCACGAACGACACGGCGGTGTTCCAGGCGCCGTGCGGGACCACCGGGCCGGAGCCCAGCGACAGCCACAGGTGGTCCTGCCACCGCTGGAGGGCATAGAGGAACAGCACCGAGACGGCGGAGAAGGCCAGCAGGCTGCGGGCGTACACGCCCCACGGCTGCTCGGCGGCCGGATTCACCCCGACCAGCCGGAACACCCCGCGCTCGACCCGGGAATGCCGGGTGCCGGCGACCACCCGGTACAGGTGGTCGCCGAACAGCCGGTACGCGGCGGCCAGCGCCACCACCAGGGACAGGACGAAGATGACGCCGGTCGTGGTCGTGGTCATCAGAAGCGCTCCGGGAACAGCAGCGCGACGACCATGAACACACCCAGACCGATCGCCAGCACCAGGCCGACGGCGTTGACGGCGTTCACCGCTTCTCCACGCCCCTCACCACGAGGGCGAGCGCCGCGAACAGCACCACCGTCACCAGAACGAACACCACGTCAGCCACGCGGACTCCCCCAACCGGACCGGTACGCCGTGACCGCCTCCCGGCCACGCCGGGGCAATCACAACGCGCTGTCGTCCGATGGGCAGGGTCCATAACGCGACCGTGACGGGCGGCCAGGGTTTCTTGACGCGTTCTTCACGCCGGCCAACGGGTCGGTGACGGTGGTCACCACGGTGTCGGCCCCGTCCCGTTCCGGGGGCGACCGGGTCAGCGGCGGATGGCCCGCCGGATCGACTCGGGCACCCGACGGGCCACCGCCCGGCGCAGCCGGAAGCGCAGGCTGTCCAGGTGCGGCACGACGACCGGGCGGGCACCGTCGGCCGCGCAGCGGAAGGCCACCGGGAGTACGGCGTCCTCGGTCCACCCGCAGCAGGTGACCCGGGCCTTCAGATCCCAGGTGCCCCGGCTCCGGCCTCCGTTGAGCGCGCCGACGTCGAGTCGGGCGGTACCGCTCTGGACCAGCCGAAGGGTGTCGTCGGCCGACGGGACCAGCTCGACGGTGCCGGTGACCGGCACGAAGAACTCCTCCCTGGTGTCCCGCCGCCGGGCGATGACGTCGAGCTTGGACTGCTTGATCCGGCTGGTCGCGTCCCGCAGTTCGGCCGGCACGTCGTCCACCGGCACCACCAGCAGCCGCTGCTCGCCGTCGGCGGTGACAGTGAGCGGGCGGTCGCCGAAGCACAGCTCGGCGGAGAGGGTGACGGTCAGGGCGGCGCCGTCCCGCTCGACCTGCTGCACGGTGGGCACGGCCCGGACGGCCGCCTCCCACTGGGCGAGCCGGCGCAGGTCCGCCGTGCGGCCCTGCTCGATGAGCCGGGTGATGATCCGTTGCAGCGGGGGCAGACCGGCGGCGACGCCCGGGGCGAACCGGTCCCGGATCACCCGCTGTGCCTCGCCGACCAACTGGTCGGCCCAGTCGGCGGGCGCGTCGAGCAGCCGCCGGCCGCGTACCCGGGCCACCATCTCGTTGCGCAGCCAACGCCGGTGCAGCCGGTCCCGCAGGGGGCCGGGCTCGGTGTGCGCGTCGACGATGTCCAGCGCCTCGCGCAGGTTGACGAAGTAGCCCGCCGGCTCCAACGCGGTGGCCGTGACGTTGCCGGCGTCGACCCGTCGCTGGTGGTGGTAGCAGACGTAGTCGGCCAGCACGCAGGTGCGCCGGGACAGGAAGTAGGCCCGGGTGACCAGGACGTGGTCCTCCAGCCGCCGCTTGCCCTCCGGGAAGCGCAGGTCGTGTTCGACCAGAAGGGAGCGGCGGAACAACTTGTGCGCGGTGAGGCTGTCGATCAGGGGCGTGTTCGCCAGGGTCGCGTCGAACCGGTTACGCCGGAACAGCTCACGCGGCACCGAACGGCGGTGCCCGGCCATCTTGCCGACCACCAGGTCCGCGTCGTGCGCGGTCGCGCAGGCGTACAGGCGCTCCAGGGCTTCCTCGCCGAACCAGTCGTCGTCGTCGGCGAAGAAGACGTACTCGCCGCGGGCGTGGTCGACACCGAGGTTACGGGGCCGCGACGGCCAGCCGGAGTTGTCGATGTGCAGCACCCGGAAGTGCGGGTGGGCGGCGGCCAGCTCGTCGAGCCGGGCACCTGTCGAGTCGGTCGAACCGTCGTCGACGAACATGACCTCGAACTCGCCGGCCGGCAGCGACTGGTTCAGCAACGAGGTGACGAGTTTCTCGATGTGCGGCCCGGAGTTGTACGCCGGGACCACGACGGTCACCTTGGGAGCATTCGTACTGGCGGTCATGGCTCTTCCTGAGGCGGTCCGCGAGCCGGCGCGGGGATGCGCCCAACCGTGCGGACGGGCACCCGTAAGCGGGGCGTTCCGTCGCCGACATGGCCCGTTCAGTTTGCGGACTTTACGCGACCGCGGGCGCTGACGCAGGCCCCGAACCGGGTGATTTCTCGATCCCCGGCATGGCGGCGGTGGGCGACCCGGCCCCGCCTGGAACACCACCCTCGACAGTGGCCCGAACCACACTCCGCCCGGTGTCCCACCCAACCGGGGTCGCCCGCACGACGGCTCCGAGCCACCGCACGACGGCCTCCGAGGTGAGCAGGCGCGGCGGCTTCGACATGAGCTGCGCGGGCGAGGCGCCGACGTCGGCCGGTACGGCGGAGCGTTCCGGGTGCCCGACGGGACGAATCCCCGACAGCGGGCCCGGCATGGGAGACCGCTACGCAGGGTAAACCGAGATCATGGCACCGCTTCTCACCTCGCCGCCCCCGCCTCAGGCCACCGAGTTGCGCCGGTGGGAGCTGGCCGATCCCGCCGGCCTGCGTGCCCTCCGCGCCTCCCTGCACGAGGCCCTCACCGGTGAGCAGCTTCTCGACGGTCAGAGCTTGGACGAGGTGCCGGAGCTGATCGTCCTGGTCGCCACCGAGCTGGCCACCAATGCCCTCAAACACGGCATTCCGCCCACGGTTGTCCGGCTGCTCACCATCGACGAGTCGCTCATCCTCGACGTCGCCGACCACGACATCAGCACCATCCCCGAGTTGGCCGACACCCGACCGATGGGGGCCGGTGGCCGGGGACTCCAGATCGCCATGGCGGTCTCCCTGGAGGTCGGCTGGTACGCCACCGACCGCACCAAGAACATCTGGGCCTCCTTCCCCCGTCGCTGACCCGCCCGAACGACGACACCCGCCCGGGTGGCTCAGTTGTCGGCCGGGATCGGGTCGTCGTACTCGCCGGCGGGACCGGTGAGCAGGGCGCCGCCCACCATCGGCCAGGCGTTCGGCCGGCAGCCGTGCAGGCCGAGGGTCTGCTGCTGCATCACCGGTGCCGGCCCGCCCGCCGCCGGGCACCGTTCGTGACCCCGACCCAGCCGGTGTCCCACCTCGTGGTTCAGCACGTACGACCGGTAGGTGCCGAGGTCGCCCCGGAAGTCCGGTACGCCCCGCGCCCACCGCGCCACGTTGATCACCACCCGGTCGCCGTTGCGGCAGGAGGTGTACCGGTCCGAGGTGTCCCCGCACAACTCACCCCGGGTGACCGGGGTGGTCAGCAACACGGTGAAGTCGGCCGGAGCGTCGGCACCGACCCGTTGCAGCCGCCACCGGCCGTCGGCGGTCCAGCCCCGGCGGTCGGCGAGCACCACCGCCACGTCCCGGCCGAACCGCTCCGGGTCGACGTCGTCGATGCCGCCCTCCACCGCCACCCGGTAGCGCAGCAGTTGGCCGGACCGCCCGGCGACCGCGCCCTGGGCGTTCGCCGTCCGCCAGGTGCCGGTCCCGCGCTGGGGATAGCGCAGCGGAGCCGGGGCGGGGGCGGCGGCGGATCCGAGCGGGCCGGGTGCCTCCGCCCGGGTCGGCACGGGCGGCACCGCGGCGGCGGGTGGCCGGACCGGTGCCCGCCGTACGTCGCCGACGAGAGCGCCCAGGTCGACGCCCTGCCGCTGGGCCACCACCGCACCACCAGCGGTCAACCCGGCCACCACCAGCACCGCCGTCAGGACACCCGCCGGGGTCACGCCCCGGCGTCGCCCCCGGTGCCGGCCCCGGTCGGCGGCCTCGCTCACCGTCAGGGTGCTCACCGTTCGCCTCCCCGTCCACCTGTGGTCCACTCCGGGCAGGAGTACGGGCGCGAGGCGCGTACGGATGAGTGCCCGGGGTGGGCAATCCAGGGTACGGGTACCGTTGCCGGGCAGACACTCCCGGCGATCCGGACACCACCCGGCCGTCATCCCCCAGGAAGGACCACCCGTGCCGGACGCCGACGCCCTCATCACCGCCGCGGTCACGGCGGTGCGTGGCACCGACGTACGCGACGCGGAGCGGAAGCTGGACCGGCTGGTGGTCGGCGGCGACGGTGGCCGGGGTACGGCAGGCGCCCTCGACGGCCCGGCGGCGGTGGACGCCGTGCTGCTCGGCCGGCTGGTCGCCGCCCTGGGCCGGCTCTGGCCGCGCGGCTGGCAGCCGGCCGACGTGGCCCGGATCGTGACCCGCCGACTCGGTGCGGGCCCCGGTCGGCTGGTCACCGACGCCCTCGCCGCGGACCGGGCGGCCCAGCCCGGTCCGGTGCCGCAGTGGTGGGACGACCAGTTGACCGGCCTGGACGCCCTGGTCCGCTGGGACGACGACGCCGGGTGGCTGAGTGGTTGGGCCACCCGGGAGGGTACGGACCGGATCACCGCCCTGCGTGACGCGATCGAGGTGCTGGCACTGCTGGCCGGCCTGCCGCCGGTCGCGGTGCTCCGCCCTCCGCCCGGCAGCCCCAACGGCACGGCCGCGACCGGGCCGACCGGGTCCCGGGTGCTCGACCGGGTACGGGCGTTGCTGGCCAAGGCGGAGTCCACCACCTTCCCGGCCGAGGCGGAGGCGTTCACCGGTAAGGCCCAGGAGCTGATCGCCCGGCACAGCCTGGAACGGGCGCTGGTCGAGGCGACCGCCGCCGACCCCGGCCGGGCCGGTGGAATCCGGATCGGCACCGACGCTCCGTACCCGGGCGCGAAGGCGCTGCTGGTGCAGGAGGTGGCGGCGGCGAACCGGTGCGAGTCGGTCTGGTCGGACGATCTCGGTTTCGCCACAGTGCTCGGCTTCCCCGCCGATCTGGAGGCGGTCGAGCTGCTGCACACCTCACTGCTGGTGCAGGCCACCGCCGCGATGCTGCGTGGACGCCGGGAACGTCAGGGTGGCGGTCGACGCACCAAGGCGTACGACGAGGCTTTCCTGCACGCCTTCGCCCGACGGATCGGCGAGCGGCTGCGGGCCGCGACCGACGAGGCGAACCGGCAGGCGACGGAGGCCGCCGGGCCGGATCGGCTGCTGCCGGTGCTCGCCGCCCGCTCCGGTGCGGTACGGGAGCGGATGGACACCCTCTTCCCCGGCGTCACCCGGGCCCGGCTGACCGTGCGGGACGCCGAGGGCTGGCAGTCCGGCACCTCCGCCGCCGACCGTGCCTCGCTCGCCGGCGCCACCCCGCCGGCCCGGCCGCTCCCCGGCCGACGCTGACCCGGGTGGGCGGAACGGCCGGGGTCCGGCTCACCGGTCGACGCTGACCCGGGGTGAACGGACCGGCCGGGGTCCGGCTCAGACGTGACAGTCGCGGGTGAGCCGGGGCGGGATGTCGACGAAGTCGGTGCCCATCCAGGTTGCCGGGCTCTTGGCCGTCGCACCCTTGTCGATCTTCGCGGCGGTCTCGTCGACCAGCTTCCTGATCCGGGCGTCCTGGGCCTTTCGGGACTGCGCGCGGACGTCGTCGGCGAGCCGGCTCAGCCGCCCCTTGAGCTTGCCGTTGAGCTGCTCCGGGGTGAGTTCCTCGCGGGTGGCCTCGGTCGAGTCGGCGACGATCTGCCGGCTGCCGTCGATGATCAACTGATCGACGGCACGACAGACCTGCGCGGTGTTCGCGGCACTGCCCGCGGTCGGGGTGGCATCGGCGGTGGCCGTCACCGTGTCGGGCGTGGACTCCACGGTGGGGGTCCCGGTGGCACCGGCCGACGGGCCGGGTGCGGCATCGGTGTCGGCCCCACCGTCCGAGCAGCCGGTGGCGAGGACGGTCAAGACGGCGAGGGTGAGCGCGGTGGCGGAGCTACGGTGCATCGACTTCCCCGTTTCGATGTGTCGGCGTTACCACGGACACGATGCCGCACGGCCCGGGTCGGCCGACGCCTCACCCCCGGCACGCCGCACGCCGGGCCGACGAGTGTCGGTCCGGCGTGCCGGGCTGGAGCGGTTCAGCTCTTGAAAGCGTCCTTGACCTTCTCGGCGGCCTGCTTGAGGCTGGACTTGGCCTGGTCGTTGCGACCCTCGGCCTCCAGGCGCTCGTTGTCGGTCGCCCGGCCGACGCCTTCCTTGACCTTGCCGGCAGTGTTCTCGGTCGTGTTTTCGATCTTGTCGTCGAATCCCATGAGAGCCTCCCGTATAAGCATTTCTTCCAACGCCCCTCAACTACCCCCACCCCCCGAACCCAAAACACCCCACCCACCGCTCCAGCGGGTCGATCAAGAGGTTTGCGTCACCCGTGAGTCGGCGGATGACGCAAACCTCTTGATCAACGCGGTTGTCCGGGGTGGGGGGTGGCGGGCGGGAAGCGGCGGAGGCGGAGGCTGTTGGCGACCACGAAGACCGAGGAGAAGGCCATCGCCGCGCCGGCGATCATCGGGTTGAGCAGGCCGGCGGCGGCCAGTGGCAGCGCTGCCACGTTGTAGGCGAACGCCCAGAACAGGTTGCCCTTGATCACGGCGAGGGTGCGCCGGGAGAGCCGGATCGCGTCCACCGCGGCGGTCAGGTCGCCCCGGACCAGGGTCAGGTCGGACGCCTCGATCGCCACGTCGGTGCCGGTGCCCATGGCCAACCCCAGGTCGGCCTGGGCCAGGGCGGCGGCGTCGTTGATCCCGTCACCGACCATGGCGACCGTACGGCCCTGTGCCTGGAGCCGGCGGACCACGTCGACCTTGTCGACCGGCAGCACCTCGGCGGTCACCTGGTCGATGCCCACCTCGGCGGCGACCGCCCGCGCGACTGTGGCGTTGTCCCCGGTGAGCAGCACCGGAGTGAGGCCCAGGGCACGCAGGCCGGCGATCGCCGCCCGGCTGGTGGGCCGGACCACGTCGGCGACCGCGAGGACGCCCCGGGCCCGCCCGGACCAACCCGCCACCACCGCCGTACGGCCGGCGGCCTCCGCCTCGGCCACCGCCCGGACCACCTCCTCCGGTACGTCAAGACCCCGCTCGCGGAGCATTCCCGGCCGCCCGACGACGAGGTCGTGGCCGTCGACGGTGCCGGTCACGCCCAACCCCTCGGTGGCGGCGAACCCGGTGACCGACGGCAGTTCACCGGCCTCGGCCGCGCCGGCCGCGACGGCCCGCGCGATCGGATGCTCCGAGCCGGCCTCCACCGCCCCGGCGAGCCGGAGCAGTTCGGCCTGGTCCTGCCCGTCGGCGGGGCGGACGTCGACCAGGGTCATCCGGCCGGTGGTGACCGTGCCGGTCTTGTCCAGCACCACCGTGTCGACCTGGCGGGTGGACTCCAGCACCTCCGGCCCCTTGATCAGGATGCCGAGCTGGGCCCCCCGCCCGGTGCCGACCAGCAGCGCGGTCGGGGTGGCCAGACCGAGGGCACACGGGCAGGCGATGATCAGCACGGCCACCGCGGCGGTGAAGGCGGCGGTCGGACCGGCACCGGTGCCCAGCCACCAGCCCAGCGTGCCGACGGCCAACGCGATCACGATCGGCACGAACACCCCGGAGATCCGGTCGGCCAACCGCTGCACCGCTGCCTTGCCGGTCTGTGCCGCCTCCACCAGTTTCGCCATCTGGGCGAGCTGGGTGTCCGCACCGACCCGGGTGGCGGTGACGACCAGCCGGCCGCCCGCGTTGACGGTGGCGCCGGCCACCAGGTCGCCCGGTCCGACCTCGACCGGCACCGACTCGCCGGTGAGCATGCTGGCGTCGACCGCCGAGGTGCCCTCCTCGACCCGCCCGTCAGTGGCGATCTTCTCGCCCGGTCGGACCACGAACCGGTCGCCCACGACGAGCTGGTCGACCGGGATCCGGGCCTCCGTGCCGCCCCGCAGCACCGCGACGTCGCGCGCGCCGAGTTCCAGCAGGGCGCGCAGGGCCGCCCCGGCGGTCCGCTTGGACCGGGCCTCGAAGTAGCGACCGGCCAGGAGGAACAGGGTCACCCCGGCGGCGGCCTCCAGGTAGATGTTGCCGGCCCCGTCGGTGCGGGTGACGTCCAGGCGGAACGGGTGGGTCATCCCGGGCATCCCGGCGTCGCCGAGGAAGAGCGCCCAGAGCGACCAGCCGAACGCGGCGAGGGTGCCGAGCGAGACCAGGGTGTCCATGGTCGCCGCGCCGTGCCGCAGGTTGGTCCAGGCGGCCCGGTGGAACGGCAGCCCGCCGTACGCCACCACCGGGGCGGCCAGGGTCAGCGACAGCCACTGCCAGTAGGTGAACTGCCAGGCCGGCACCATCGCCAACACGATCACCGGCACGGTCAGCACGGCCGACACCCGCAGCCGGGTACGCAGGGCGGTCAGCTCGTCCACCGACCCACCGGCCGGTTCCGCCCCGGCGGGGGTGGGCGGCGGCGGCACGACTGCGGTGTAGCCGGTCTTCTCGACGGTGGCGATCAGGTCGCCCGGGGTGATCTCGTCGGCGTACCGGACGGTGGCCTTCTCGGTGGCGTAGTTGACGGTCGCCTCCACGCCGTCCATCCGGTTGAGCTTCTTCTCGATCCGGGCGGCGCAGGACGCGCAGGTCATCCCGCCGATGGTGAGTTCTATCAGGTGGGGGGCGGTGGGCAGGTCGTTCGCGGTCGGGGTCATCGCGGCACCTCCGGTCGACCGTGGGGGTGACCTGCCCCGCCGGTGACGGTCCCGGTCGGCGTCGGGTCGGGGCCGGGGGCAGGGGCGTCGGTGGTGCGGGTGGGATCCGGGGTGTGCGCCGGGTCGTGGCGGGTCTCGGCGGGCGGGCGTACGGGGCCGGTCAGCTGACCGGCCCCGTACGCCGCGCCGAACACCACCGCGAGACCGAGGGCGAAGCCACCCAGCCTGGTCGCCGTGTTCATCGGTTGCCCCGGCCCCCGGCGGGCCGGTGGCCCGTCACGCCTCGACGAGGTCGTAGCCGGCCTCGTCGACGGCGGCGCGCACGGCCTCGGTGTCGAGCGGACGGTCGCTGGTGACGGCGACCCGGCCGGAGGAGAGGTCCACCTGGACGTCGGTGACGCCGTCGAGCGCGCCCACCTCGCCGCTCACCGCGTTGACGCAGTGCCCGCAGGTCATGCCCTTCACCTGGTAGTTCGTGATCATCGAATGTTCCCCTCCCACTCTCCGAACATACCCCCTAGGGGTACCTTTCCCGGCGACCGTAGCATACCCCCCAGGGGTACGTTATCGTGGTGGTCATGACCACACCGAGTACCCCGGTCCGGGGCTACACCACCAGCAAGGACCAGCTGCTGGCCCGACTGCGCCGCGTGGAGGGCCAGGTCCGGGGCATCGAGAAGATGGTCGACGACGACCGGTACTGCATCGACGTGCTCACCCAGATCTCCGCCGTGCAGGCCGCCCTGGACAAGGTCGCCCTCGGCCTGCTCGACGGCCACGCCCGGCACTGCATGCACGAGGGGGCCGCCGAGGGCCGGGCCGACGAGATGGCCGCCGAGATGATGGCCGCCGTCGGTCGCCTGATGAAGCGCGGCTGACCCACCTCCGGTGCGGACCGGGGGGCATCCCGTCTGCGAAGCACCCGCACCGTGACGAGCCGGAGCCCTGCCGGCAGGGTCGACCACGCCGGTCGGCCGGGACGCTGGCTACCATCGTCCGACGACGACCCGCCGCCCGTGGGATGAACCGGTTGGCCAACTGACACGTATCCCGTCCCGGATCGTTGGGAGGACTCGCACACATGGGCGCCGACCACACCCGTCCCGCTCCGTCCACCCCGCCCGGGGTGCGGAGGATCCTCGTCATGACCGTGGTGCCGCTCATCGTCGTCACGGTGATCGCCACGCTGGCGCTCTGGCCGGGTGACACCCCGCAGATCGACCAGGGGGATCAGGTCCCCCGCCACCACGGCACGGTGACCCGGGTGGTGACCGAGGCCTGCCCGCCCGCCCCGCAGACCCCCGACGGCCCGTCCGGGGCGGCAGCCGGTCCGTGCGGCACGGTGACGGTCTCCGTCGAGCAGGGGCCGGACAGCGGGAAGCAGGTCGAGACGCCGATCCCGTCCGGCCCCGGCGCACCGACGGTGGCCGTCGGTGACCGGGTGGTGCTCGTCGCGTTGGCCGACCCGACCGATCCCTCGACGAGCAGTTACCACATCGCCGAGCACCAGCGGGGTACGCCGCTGCTCTGGCTGGTCGCCCTGTTCGCGGCGGCGATCGTGGCGTTCGGCCGGCTGCGCGGGCTGGCCGCGCTGGCCGGTCTGGGCGCCAGCTTCGCCATCCTGTTGACCTTCGTGGTGCCGGGCATCTCCGCCGGGGGCGCGCCGCTGCCGATCGCGATCACCGGCGCCGCGCTGATCATGTTCGTGGTGCTGTACCTGACCCACGGGATCACCGCGCAGACCTCGGTGGCGGTGCTCGGCACGCTGGGCAGCCTGGTGCTGACCGGCGTGCTGGGCACGCTGGCCACCGCCGCCACCCACCTGACCGGGTACGGCAGCGAGGAGGCCACCACGCTGTCGATGTACCAGCGTGACGTGGACCTGCACGGCCTGCTGCTGGCCGGGATCATCATCGGTTCCCTCGGCGTGCTGGACGACGTGACGGTCACCCAGTCGGCCACCGTCACCGAGCTGGCGCACGCCAATCCGGGGTTGTCCCGGTTGCAGCTCTACCGGGCGGCGACCCGGGTCGGCCGGGCGCACATCGCCTCCACGGTCAACACGATCGTGCTGGCCTACGCGGGAGCCTCGTTGCCGCTGCTGCTCCTGCTCACCGCCGACAGCCGGCCGGTGGGGCAGATCCTCACCAGCGAGTTCCTGGCCCAGGAGATCGTCCGCAGTGCGGTGGCGACCCTCGGCCTGGTGGCGGCGGTGCCGCTGACCACCGGGTTGGCCGCGCTGGTCACCACCGCCGGGCGCGGTCCCGCCGACGCCGACCCGACCGGGCCGACACCCACCCCACGCCCCGCGCCCGACCGCGCCGAGGCGCTGGCGGCGCTGAGCGCGCCCCGGCACGGCGAACCGTCCACCCCGGCCCCCACCCGGTGGCCGGACCCGGAAAGGAGCACGGACTCGGCATGGTGACACTCCGCTGCGTAACCGGAGGCGAGGTCGCAGTTGTCGGCCGCGTCACTGGTCACGCCCGGTTATCGGAAAAATACACATTTTGTCGAGTTGTGACCGTAGATCCCCGGTACGACTCTCGGGTAACCTCGCTGCCGGTCACCGCCGAAGGCGCCCACCGGTGCCAGCGGGGCCACCGCCCAATCGCCGTACGGCGAGCCGGGGAACCGAGCACCTGGGGTGAATCCGCGCCAGCGGTAGGGGCCACTTCCGTCCCGAACCCGTCAGCTAACCCGGTCGGCGGTCGACGGAAGGGAAAACTGTGACGGCACCCCTACGCCGCTGGATGACTCCGGCAGTGGCCGTACTCGCCGCCCTGGCGATCGTCGCCGGTCCGGCAGCCGCCCCCGCGGCAGCCGCCCTCAACGCGCCCACCCCCTCCGGGCACGAGGAGGACGAGGAGCCGAAGCTGCTCACCGACGTCATCGAGGCCACCAACCGGGATTACTCGGCGGCGAAGAACCGGCTGGAGAAGTCCAAGAAGCGCCAACTCGAGTACGCCATCGAGGTGGAGAAGGCCGAGCAGGAGCTGGCGGCGCTGGCCCCGCAGGTAAACGAGATCGCCGCCCAGTCGTACCGGACGGGTCGGGTCGGCGCGGTCGCCGCGCTGCTGGAGAGCGACGCCCCGGACACCTTCGTCCGGCGGGCCGCCGCCCTGGACGAGCTGAACATGGTCAACGCCGGCAAGCTGGCCGAGGTCAACGAGGCCAGGACCCGGGCCGAGAACGCCAAGCTCGCCGTCGACGCCGAAGTGCGTGAGCAGCAGAAGCAGACCAACCTGATGGCCAAGAAGAAGACCGAGGCCGACAAGGCGCTGGCCCTGGTCGGCGGCCGGGGCTTCACCGGTGGCCTGGTCAACGCCACCTCGCCGGTGGCCCGCGTCGCCCCGGGCCAGACCTCCGACGGCGAGTGGCGCGGCGAGTCGTGCAGCGAGAACGATCCGACCACGTCGGGCTGCATCACGCCGCGCACGCTGCACATGTACAAGGAGGTCAAGCGGGCCGGCTTCAGCCGGTTCGTCGGCTGCTACCGCCCGGGTGGGCCGTGGGAGCACCCCAAGGGCAAGGCGTGCGACTGGTCGTTGCAGAACAGCGGCTTCAGCCCCTGGCACAACAACGACACCCGGATGTACGGCAACAACCTCGCCGCATTCCTGATCCGCAACGCGGACCGGCTGGGCATCTACTACGTGATCTGGAACCGGCAGATCTGGTTCCCGGCCAACGGCTGGAGCTCGTACTCCGGACCGTCCAACCACACCGACCACGTACACGTGTCACTGCTGTAGCAGTTCATGATCGACACGAGGGCCGCCCGGCTGAGCCGGGCGGCCCTCGTCGTGATCGCGTCTCAGCCGGCGACGGCCGCCGGCTCGCCGGCCGGCGCGGCGTCGGCACCCGGCGTCGCCCGGACGGACCCGGGCACCGTGGCGGTGAGGGCGGACGACTCGGCGGGAGCGTGGGCCGGGGCCACCGGGCGCACCTCACCGGCGGCCAGCCGGTAGGACATGCCGACCACCGCGCAACGCCCGGCCGCCACCTCGGCGGCGATCACCGGGGAGTTGCCGAGCAGCACCTCGACGGTCTGTGCGATGTGGATGTCGACGATCCCGTCGATGTCGTGCACCCCCTCCTGGGCCGCCCGACGCAGGCTGGGCCCGACGGCGGCGACCACCGAATAGAGGTGCCCGGGGGGTTGGGTGCCGGTGCGGGCCGCCTCCCGGGCTGCCTGCACCGCCCCGCAGGAGTCGTGCCCGAGGACCACCACCAACGGGGTGCCGAGCACCGTCACCGCGTACTCGACGCTGCCGAGCACCTCGGGCCCGGCGGTGTGCCCGGCGGTCCGGACCACGAAGAGGTCACCCAGACCCCGGTCGAAGATGATCTCGGCGGCGAGCCGGGAGTCGGAGCACCCGACGATGACCGCGAAGGGGTGTTGGCCGTCGGCGACTGCCGCCCGGTGGCCGGCGCCCTGGTTGGGGTGCCGGGGCGCCCCGGCGACGAAACGCCTGTTGCCGGCTTGCAGCTCGGCCAGCGCCTGGGTCGGAGTGATCGGGGCCATTGCCTCACCTCGGTCCGGGATCGCACCTGGTCACGCCGGCCGGCGGCGACGACGGCCGTGTCCCCACGGTCACACGCAGCGAAAGGTACGTCAAGATTTCGTGATACACGTTTCAGGCGTTGGTCCGGGGGATGTCGACGGCGGGTCGAACGCCGGGCGTGGGCGGACGCGAACACCGGCCGGCGGCGGGCTTTCCGGGTACGGGCCATACGATGACCGGCATGGCAACGACGGCAGGCGGCACCGGGAGCACCCGGAACTGGACGTTCCTCACCAACCACGGTCACGTGCTGCTCGCCATCGCCCGCAACCCCACCGCCCGCCTGCGGGACGTCGCAGGGGAGGTCGGGGTGACCGAACGGGCCGCCCAGGCGATCGTCGCGGACCTGGAGGCCGGCGGCTACCTGCGGCGTACCCGGGTCGGCCGCCGCAACGAGTACACGATCGACCCGAGCGGGCACTTCCGGCACCCGGCCGAGGCCGACCGCCAGGTCGGTGACCTGCTCGCCCTCTTCACCCCCGACCCGGCCGACTCCGACGCCTGAGCGGCAGGTGTCCGCCACCCGGCACCCGGTGGCCCGGGTCACCGGTCCGGTCGGATCGCCGACGCTGCGCGGACGGCCGGGTGTGGATAGGCTGTACGGGTGATCCGCGTAGCTTCCGCCCCGCCCGTCTGGGTGTCGAGGCTGCGCGACCTGACCCGGCTGGCGGTGACCGCGCTGGTGCTCGCGGTCGGTCTCGGTGGGATGTTCGCCACCACCGGCGGCCCGGCCGCCACCGCTGTCCGACCGCCCGTGGTGACCTCCCGGGTGGCTGCGCTGCCCGGCGAAGACCGGCCCGGAAACGAGCGGTTCGCCGACACCCGCCCCGGTGACGAACGGATCGTCGACGAGACCGTCCGGCCGGATCCGCTGCCGGCCGCCTCCGCCGAAGGCTCCACCGCGCGGGCCCCCGAGGCGACGCCGGACCCGGCCCGGGACGCCACCGGCCGACGCGGTCCACCCCGGAGCTGAGCGGCGCGGCACCCCTCGGTGCCCGTCCGGCCGCCGCGAACGGCCGCTCCCGACCGAGATCCGGTCCGGCGCGAGCCGGCCCGGTGGTCCCAGGACCCGCCGCCCACAGCTCCCCGTCCGTCGGGCTTCCGTCCGTCCACATCGTTGTACCACCGTGAGGTGCTGGTAATGCAGACCGTGTTCTCCGCCGTCCTGCCCGATGTCCCCGCCGCCGCCGGAATCTGGCTGATCCTGCTCGCCGTCGCGGCCGTCGCCGTCGCGGTCCTGGTGGTCCGTCCCGACCGGCTCCGGCCGGCGGTGACAGGCCGGTTCCGGGAGGCCGCCCTGCCGACCGACCCGGAGCGCGCCGAGCAGGACCGGGAGCACACCCGGTACGCCGAGGAGGTGGCGGTGGCAGCCGACCGGGCCGGCACCACCGCCGGCCGGCTGCGCGCCGAGTGGTTGGCCGCCCAGGACGAGGTCGAGTCGGCCTGGGCGACCCTGGAGTCGGCCGAGGTCCACCTCAGTCGGCTCGTCGCCGCCGCGGCCATGCCGCTGCCGCACACCGGCCAGACCCCGGCCGAGTACGCCGACCGGGAGCGCTGGCTGCACCGGGCCGCCGTGGACGCGCACCAACGGGGCGAGTTGTCGGACGCACAACTCGACGACGTCTTCGCGCACCGCGCCGGCTGGGACCCGCGCCGGCACCCGGTGGAGCAGGAACTGGTGCTGCGCCGCGCGACGCGGGACCACCTGGCGGCCCGGCACCGGGCGGCGGTCGCGCGGGAGCAGGCGGCCTGGCGGGCCGCCGACCTGGCCGGCGCCGCGGCCCGCAGCCTGCGTGACGAGGCGTTCGCGGCGATCGACCGCCGACCGGAACGGGCCGAGTCGGTGGTGCCGATGCCGGAGAACCCCCGCCCGTGGGCGGAAACCACCCGGGAGAACACCACCGTGGCGCGCGGTCGGGCCGCCGTCGCCGCCTACTGACAGAGATGATGTTGGTGAGCACCTCCCGCCCGGGGTCTGACCCAGCTACTGACTGACTTCGGGTCCTTAACGGGATTTGTCGGCCTCGGTCGGGAGGTGCTCGTGCACTCACTGGACGTGGCGTTGTGACTTCATAGGAGCCTGGCTAGTGTCCTGCGCCGGAAATTCGCCTACAAAATCGTGCGAGTGATTCGAGGATCTCTTCGGCGGTCTTGGTCCAGGTAAACGGCCGTGGGTCGCGGTTCCAGTCGGCGATCCAGGAGCGGATGTCT